>NZ_WKCD01000004.1:0-89074 GCF_021606625.1 Pseudomonas sp. PA-4-8C | reverse complement strand
AGGTGAAGTTGCTCGCGGCCCTGGAAAACCACGAAGTCACCCGTGTCGGTGCCCATCAGCCGAGCCCGGTGGATGTGCGCCTGGTGGCCGCCACCAGCATCGACCTGGCCCAAGCCGTGGCCGTGGGCAAGTTCCACGAGCGTCTGTTTCATTACTTGAGCGAAGGCCGGCTGGACCTGCCAGCGCTACGCGAGCGAGTGGGGGATATCTTGTCCCTGGCCGAATATTTCCTCGGCATCTACAGCCAGCGCCTGGACCTTCCGGTGCCACTGATCAGCGACGCCGCCCAGCAGGTGCTGGAACACCACACGTGGCCGGGCAATACGCGAGAATTGGAAAACGTTATTCACTTTGCCTTGCTGGTGAGCAGCGGCGATGAAATCTTGCCCGAACATTTGAACCTACCGACGGCAGGCTCACCGCTGGAGCAAGTACGACGAATTTTGGCCAGCGCCAGCCCGGCCGAGAAGGAATCGGTGCGTAAATTCCTGTATGAACAAAATGGAATATCAACGTGAATAAAAGATATTGTTCGGGAATAAAAAATCTAGGTATTGTCCCTTCCACGCCGCGATAGCACTTCGCTGGCACCTCACATAAAAACGGTCGTTAGAAGGACATTGCATGAAAAAGGTTCTGTTGTTTACCGCTCTGGCGGCTGCCCTGACTGCTGGCTTTGCCCAGGCCAACGAGAAACTGGTGGTGGCCGCTACGCCGATCCCGCACGCCGAAATCCTCGAGCTGATCAAGCCGACCCTGGCCAAGGAAGGTGTGGACCTGCAGATCAAAGTCTTTACCGACTACGTACAGCCGAACGTGCAAGTTGCTGAGAAACGTCTGGATGCCAACTATTTCCAGACCCTGCCGTACCTGGAAAACTTCAACAAGGGCAAGGGCACCAACCTGATTACCGTGGTGGGCGTGCACGTTGAACCCTTCGGCGGCTACTCGAAAAAGATCAAGAAAATCGAAGATCTGAAAGACGGCGCCACCGTGGCTATCCCGAACGAAGGCTCCAACAGCGGCCGTGCCCTGTTGCTGCTGCAAAAGGCCGGTGTGATCACCCTCAAAGACCCGACCAACGCCTTGGCCACGCCGAAAGACATCGCCAGCAACCCCAAGAACCTGAAATTCAAAGAGCTGGAATCGGCCCTGTTGCCACGGGTGCTGGACCAGGTTGACCTCGACCTGATTAACACCAACTACGCCCTGGAAGCTGGCCTGAACCCGGCCAAGGACGCGCTGATCATCGAAGACGCGAAGTCGCCATACGTGAACTTCCTGGTGGCGCGCCCGGACAACAAGGACAGCGATGCTATCCAGAAGTTGGCCAAGGCCCTGACCAGCCCGGAAGTCAAAGCTTTCATCGAGAAGAAGTACAACGGCGCGGTGGTGCCAGCGTTCTGATGTAAGCCAAAACCCCTTCAAGGTTTCAACGCCGACGGCTACTACAGCGTCGGCGTTTTTTTATCTGAAACACATTCAAAACTGTGGGAGCTGGCTTGCCTGCGATAGCGGTGGGTCAGTGTCACATCTGTACCTGACGGACCGCTATCGCAGGCAAGCCAGCTCCCACAGAGGTAAATTTTTTGGTGATATGGATATGCTATCTAGGTATTTAAACTTTGATTTTTATACCTTTAAAGTTCGCGCTAGCTGACGTTATCCACGTCGGCACGGACTGCGCTCGCGGCATTACCCATGCTGCGATATGGACTGCACATGACCTTCGATTTCGCTTTTATCCTCAGCACCCTGCCGGCGTTTCTCAAGGCCGTGGGTGTGACGCTGCAAGTCGGCCTGATCGCCATTGCCACCTCCTTGCTGGTGACGCTGATCAACGCTGCGCTGCTGGTGTTTCGCACGCCTTACCTGTCGCGCCTGGTGGCGTTGTATGTGGAGCTGGCGCGTAACACGCCGCTGTTGATCCAGCTGTTTTTCGTCTACTTCGCGCTGCCGGCCCTGGGTTTCAATATTTCCGGGTTCTGGGCGGCGATTATCACCATGACCTTTCTGGGCGGCGCCTACCTCACCGAAGTGCTGCGCGCCGGTGTGGAAGCGGTGCCGCTGGCGCAAATCGAGTCGGGCAAGTCCATTGGCCTGTCCGACTGGCAACTGCTGCGCCATGTGATTCTGCCCCAGGCCGGTATCCTCAGCCTGCCGGCGTTGTTCGCCAATTTCATTTTCCTGCTCAAGGAAACCACCGTGGTGTCCGCGGTGGCGGTGCCGGAGATTCTCTACACCACCAAGAGCTACATCGCCCTCTACTACAAGACCTACGAAATGCTCGCCGTGCTGACGCTGATTTGCGTGCTGTTGTTCCTGCCGTTGTCGCTGTTGCTCAGCCGCCTGGAAAGGAGGCTCCAGCATGGCCAGTTCGGGTCTTGAGTTGCTCTGGGTGTCGTTGCCGCAACTGAGCAAGGGCGCTGCGCAAACCCTGTCGATTTCGTTTTTGAGCATCGCCTTCAGTACGGTGGGCGGCGTGCTCTACGGCGTGCTGCGCACCTTGAATAACAAGGCGATCAACGGCGTGCTGCGGGTCTACCTGGAACTGTTTCGCGCCATTCCGGTGCTGGTGTGGTTGTACCTGCTGTTTTTTGGCCTGCCGATCTTCTTCGGCCTGAGCATTCCGAGTTTCTGGTGCGCGGTGCTGGTGCTGTCGTTGTGGGGCGCCAGCGAGGTGGGCGAAGTGGTGCGTGGCGCGCTGCATTCGTTGCCCCGTGGCCAGCGCGAAGCGGGCCTGTCGATTGGCCTGTCCGGCCCACAGTTGTACGGCTATGTACTGCTGCCCCAGGCCCTCAAGCGCATGACGCCGCCAACCATCAACGTGTACACGCGCATCATCAAGACCAGCTCCCTGGCGGTGCTGATTGGTGTGGTGGATGTGATCAAGGTCGGCCAGCAAATCATCGAGCGCACCTATGAGTCGGTATTGATCTACGGCGCGCTGTTCCTGTTTTTCTTCTTTATCTGCTACCCGTTGTCAGCCGCCTCCAAGGTGCTGGAACGGCGCTGGGCCCAAGCATGAGCGCATTGATCGAGTTCCAGGGTTTCAACAAATTCTTCGGCGAGGCGCAGGTGCTCAAGGGCATCGACCTGAGCGTGCAACGCGGCGAAGTGGTGGTGATCCTCGGCCCCAGCGGCTGTGGCAAAAGCACCTTGCTGCGTTGTTTGAACGGTTTGGAAGTGGCACACAGCGGCAGTCTGCGGTTTGCAGGCCTTGAGCTGTTGGATAAAACCACCGACTGGCGCCAGGTACGCCAGGACATCGGCATGGTGTTCCAGAGCTACCACCTGTTCCCGCACATGAGCGTGCTGGACAACATCCTGCTCGGCCCGCTGAAAGTGCAAAAGCGCGACCCCCGCGAGGCCCGTGAGCAGGCGCAAAAACTGCTGGAACGCGTGGGCCTGGCCGACAAGCGCGACGCCTTCCCACGCCAGCTTTCCGGTGGACAGCAACAACGCATCGCCATCGTCCGCTCGTTGTGCATGAACCCTCAGGTCATGCTGTTTGACGAAGTCACCGCGGCCCTCGACCCGGAGATGGTCAAGGAGGTGCTGGAAGTGATTCAGGGCCTGGCCCGCGATGGCATGACCCTGCTGATCGTTACCCACGAAATGGCCTTCGCCCGCGCCGTCGCCGACCGCGTGGTGTTCATGGAGGCCGGTCGAATCCTCGAACACAACACCCCCGAGGCATTCTTTACGAACCCGCAGACCGCACGCGCGCAGCAGTTCCTGGAGAAGTTCTCCTTTGTTTCAACACTGCCCAAAAAGATCAAGGAACTGGAGCTGATATGAAAAAGTTACTGCTGCCACTGTTTGCCGTCGCCTTGCTGGCCGGCTGCGATAAAAAGGCCGAAGAGCCGGTAAAGCCTGCGGCTGTGAGCTACATCGACAAAATCAAAGCGCGGGATAAGCTGATTGTCGGCGTGTTTACCGACAAGCCACCCTTCGGCTTTGTGGACGAAGCCGGTCGCTATGTCGGCTTCGATACCGACATTGGCCGGCAATTCGCCAAGGACCTGCTGGGCGACGAAAACAAAGTGGAATTTGTCGCCGTGGAACCGGCCAGCCGCATTCCCTTCCTGCAAAGCGACAAGGTCGACCTGATCCTCGCCAATATGACCGTGACGCCTGAACGCAAGGAAGCGGTGGACTTTACCAACCCCAATCTGAAAGTCGCGGTGCAGGCCCTGGTGCCGAATGACAGCGCCGTCAAAAGCCTGGATGACCTGGCAACCCGTACCACCATCGTCACCACCGGCACCACCGCCGATATCTGGCTGACCAAGAACCACCCGGACTGGAAGCTGCTCAAGTTCGAGAAGAACTCCGAGTCGCTGCAGGCGCTGTCGGCTGGCCGTGGTGATGCGTATGCGCAGGATAATCTGGTGTTGTTCAGCTGGGCCAAGCAGAACCCAGGCTACCGCGTGCTGGAAGAGAAGCTGGGTGATGAAGCGCCAATTGCCCCGGCGGTGAAGAAGGGCAATACCGAGCTGCGTGACTGGGTGAATGCCGAGCTGGCAAAGTTGGGCGAGGACAAATTCCTACTCAAGCTCTATGACCAATATGTGCGTAAAGAGCTGAGCGATGACACCAAGCCTGAGAGTGTGATTGTGGAAGGCGGTAAGTGGCAGGGCTGATTGAACACGTCCTTGTAGGAGCGAGCTTGCTCGCGAAGAACGCACAGGCAACGCGGGCTACCAGATAACGCTGCGTTATCGTTGACGTTTTTCGCGAGCAAGCTCGCTCCTACTCCGGCCAATGCCAAGCCGGTGCATCCAAAATGCCTTGTCCCACAATCCGCGTTTCCCCCATCACCTTCTCCAACACAATCGAGTTACATTCCTCATCCTGCTGCAACGCCGCAATCAACCGGCTGGCATGGCTCACCACCCACACCTGGCACTGTTTCGAGGCCTGGATAATCAAGCGCGCCAGTGCTGGCAACAAGTCCGGGTGCAGGCTGGTCTCCGGCTCGTTCAGCACCATCATGGTCGGTGGCCTTGGCGTCAGCAGCGCGGCGATCAGCAGCAGGTAGCGCAGGGTGCCGTCCGACAGCTCCGCCGCCGACAACGGGCGCAGTAAGCCTTCTTGATAGAACTCAATGGCGAAGCGTCCGCCCTGCAAGGGTTCGATATGCAACCGTGCGCCGGGGAAGGCATCACTGACCGCGTGCTGCAACGCCTCGACATCGCCCACTTCGCGAATCGTCTGTAACGCGGCCGCCAGATCCCTACCGTCGTGATGCAGCACCGGCGTGCGCGTGCCTAATTGCGGCTGGCGTACCGGCGCATCCACATCGCTGCGAAAGTGATCATAAAAACGCCAGCCACGGATGCTTTCGCGCAGCAGCAACACTTCCGGCGAACCGCGCAGGCTGCCGACCTGATCGAACAGGCTGTGATAGTTGGGCGTGTGCTGGGCCAGTACGTCCCAGGCGCGGCCATCACGGGCGCGTACCATCGGGCCCGAACGCTGCACCAACAGGCTGGCCGGGCGGTAGAGGGGGCCGGCCCAGATACATTCCTTTTTAATTTCCGGGTCCAGTTTGAACTCGCTGCCGGGAACCGGGATGGGCATGCCCAGGGAGATGGCGTAGCTGAAGTCCTCCCCGGCAAAGCCCAGGCGCAAGCGTTTGACGCCTTGGGCAACCACGGCCTCCACCGGCACTTCGCCATTGCGCATGCGCCGGCTGATGTTTTCCGGCCCGGCCCAGAATGTGGAATCCAGCCCGCCTTCACGGGCCAGCGCATTGATCACCCCGCCCTGGGCGGTTTCGGCCAACAGGCGCAGGGCGCGATACAGGTTGGACTTGCCGCTGCCATTGGGCCCAGTCACCAGGTTCAGCCGGTCCAGGGGCACCACCAATTTGTTGATCGAGCGGTAATTGGCCACCGCGAGGGTTTTAAGCATGTGTATTTAGTCAGCGTGGGAACCATTGGAGTATGGGATCCTCCATGCAGATAAGGAACCCTGATCTAAGCTCACAGTCGCATACACACTTGAACGTCGGCATCACGCAAAAGGAGCCTGCATGGGCGGTCGCACCTCGACATTTATTTTCAGCCTTGGCCTCCTGGCGCTGCTCAGTGGCTGTGGCCAAGACAAGGCCGAGCCCAAGCAGCATTCACGGGTGTTCGTGCAAACGGTGCAGTCGGCGGATTTTGCCGCGGCGGTCACGTTGACCGGTGATATCCAGGCGCGGGTGCAAACCGATCTGTCCTTTCGCGTGGGAGGCAAGATCATCCAGCGCATGGTCGACGTGGGCGACCGAGTAACGGCCAGGCAAGTGCTGGCCAAGCTCGACCCCAAGGACCTGCAAACCAATGTCGATTCCGCCCAGGCTCAGGTTGTGGCTGAACAGGCGCGGGTCAAGCAGACCGCCGCCGCCTTCGTGCGCCAGGAAAAACTCTTGCCCAAAGGTTATACCAGCCGCAGCGAATACGACGCCGCCCAGGCCGCGCTGCGCAGCAGTCAAAGTGCCCTGGCCGCTGCCCAGGCGCAGTTGGCCAATGCCCGCGAACAATTGGGCTACACCGCGTTGATCGCCGATGCACCGGGGATCATCACGGCGCGCCAGGCCGAAGTCGGCCAAGTGGTACAAGCTACCGTGCCGATCTTCAGCCTGGCCCGCGATGGCGAGCGTGACGCCGTGTTCAACGTGTATGAGTCCTTGCTGGTGGAGCCGCCGCCCGACGCGCCGATTACCGTCAGCCTGCTGGACAACCCGAGCATCAAGGCCGTGGGCAAAGTCCGCGAAGTCACTCCCGCCGTGGCCGCCAATACCGGCACCGTGCAAGTGAAGATCGCCCTGCAAAGCCTGCCCAAGGGCATGGAGCTGGGCTCGGTGGTCAGCGCCACCGCCAATGGCCCGGCCAAGGCGAGCATCGAGCTGCCCTGGTCGGCCCTGACCAAAGACCTCAACGAGCCAGCCGTATGGCTGGTGGACGGCGAGGGCAAGGCGCAGTTGCACAAGGTCACCGTGGCGCGCTACCTCACCGGCAAAGTGATCATCGGCGAGGGCCTCAACGGCGGTGAAAAAGTCGTGATAGCCGGTGGGCAATTGCTGCACCCCGGCATGGTCGTCGAGATCGCCCAACCCGGAGCGCAGCCATGAAGCAACTGACGCTCATTGTCGCCGTCAGCCTGTTGCTGGTGGCCTGCTCCAAGGAAGAGGCGCCGCCCGAACCCATACGGCCCGTGCTGTCCATGGAAGTGAAGGCTGAAGATCAGGAAAACCTCGGTCGTTTCGCCGGCACCATCCAGGCCCGCTATGAAAGCAACCTGGGTTTCCGCGTGCCTGGCCGCATCGCCCGTCGCGCCGTGGATGTCGGCGCCGAAGTGCAGAAAGGCGCCTTGCTCGCCGTGCTTGACCCCACCGACCAGCAGAACCAATTACGTGCCGCCCAGGGCGACCTGGCGCGGGTACAGGCGCAGTTCATCAACGCCCAGGCCAACGCTCGGCGGCAACAGGAACTGTTCAACCGTGGCGTCGGCGCACAGGCTCAATTGGATGTGGCCCAGACCGACCTGAAAACCACCCAGGCGACCCTCGACCAGGCCCGCGCCTCGGTCAATCAAGCCAAGGACCAGCTCAACTACGCCGAACTGCGCACCGACCACGCCGGCATCGTCACCGCCTGGAATGCCGAGGCCGGCCAGGTGGTCAGCGCCGGCCAGCAGGTGGTGACCCTGGCCCGTCCGGACATCAAGGAAGCCGTGATCGACTTGCCCGCCGGCCTGGCTGAACGTCTGCCTGCCGATGTGGTGTTCCTGGTCGCCGGGCAATTGGACCCCAGCGTGCACACCACCGCCGTGGTGCGTGAGATCGAGCCTCAGGCCCAAAGCGCCACGCGCACCCGTCGCGCACGCCTGAGCCTGGCCGAAACCCCGCCCGCGTTCCGCCTGGGCACGGCAATCAGCGTGACTTTGAGCACCGCCATCGCCCCGCGCATCGAACTGCCCCTGAGCGCCTTGCAGGAAGTCGACGGCAAGACCCGTATCTGGCTGCTCGATACCCAGAGCCAGACCGTACAACCCCGCGAGGTCACGGTCATCAGTCGTGATGCTCACAGCGCCTTGCTCAATGGCAGCGTCAAACCCGGCGAGCGCATTGTCACCGCCGGCGTGAACAGCCTGAAACCCGGGCAAAAAGTCAAAATCGACGAGGACAGCCCGCGATGAAAGGGAGCTTCAACTTATCCGACTGGGCCCTCAAGCATCAGTCCTTCGTCTGGTACCTGATGTTCGTCGCGCTGCTGATGGGCGTGTTCTCGTACATGAACCTGGGCCGTGAAGAAGACCCGTCGTTCACCATCAAGACCATGGTCATCCAGACCCGCTGGCCGGGCGCGACCCAGGAAGAAACCCTCAAGCAGGTCACCGACCGCATCGAGAAAAAACTCGAGGAACTCGACTCCCTCGACTACGTGAAAAGCTACACCCGGCCCGGCGAGTCCACGGTGTTCGTGTTCCTCAAGGACACCACCAGCGCCAAGGCTATCCCGGAGATCTGGTACCAGGTTCGCAAGAAGATCGATGACATTCGCGGCACCTTCCCCCAGGGCTTGCAGGGGCCGTCGTTCAACGATGAATTCGGTGACGTGTTCGGCTCGGTGTATGCCTTTACCGGCGATGGCCTGTCGATGCGCCAGTTGCGTGACTACGTGGAGCAGGTGCGCGCCGAAATCCGTTCGGTACCGGGGCTGGGCAAGGTCGAGATGATCGGCCAGCAAGACGAAGTGATTTACCTGAATTTCTCCACGCGCAAACTCGCGGCGCTGGGGATTGATCAGCGCCAGGTCGTGCAAAGCCTGCAATCGCAAAACGCCGTGACCCCGGCCGGGGTGATCGAGGCAGGGCCCGAACGCATCTCCGTGCGCACCTCCGGGCAGTTCGCCTCGGAGAAAGACCTGGCCAACGTCAACCTGCGCCTCAATGACCGTTTCTACCGGCTGGCGGATATTGCCGACATCAGCCGTGGTTATGTGGACCCGGCGCGGCCGATGTTCCGCTTCAACGGCAAACCGGCGATTGGCTTGGCCATCGCCATGCAGAAGGGCGGCAATATCCAGTCGTTCGGCAAGGCCCTGCACGGGCGCATGGACGAGCTGACCGCCGACCTGCCGGTGGGCGTCGGCGTGCACAAGGTGTCCGACCAGGCCGAAGTGGTGGAGGAGGCCGTCGGCGGCTTCACCAGCGCATTGTTCGAGGCGGTGATCATCGTGCTGGTGGTGAGCTTTATCAGCCTCGGCATGCGCGCCGGGTTGGTGGTGGCGTGCTCGATCCCGTTGGTGCTGGCGCTGGTATTTGTGTTCATGGAATACAGCGGCATCACCATGCAGCGTGTGTCGCTGGGCGCGTTGATCATCGCCCTCGGCCTGTTGGTGGATGACGCGATGATCACCGTGGAGATGATGATCACGCGCCTGGAAAAAGGCGAAACCAAGGAACAGGCGGCGACTTACGCCTATACCTCCACGGCGTTCCCGATGCTCACCGGCACCCTGGTGACCGTGGCCGGCTTCGTGCCGATTGGCCTCAACGCCAGTTCGGCGGGCGAGTACACCTTTACCTTGTTCGCGGTGATTGCCGTGGCGATGCTGGTGTCGTGGGTGGTGGCGGTGCTGTTTGCGCCGGTGATCGGCGTGCATATCCTCAGCGCCAATGTGAAACCGCACAACGCCGAGCCAGGGCGCATTGGCCGGGCCTTCAATGGCGGCATGCTGTGGGCCATGCGCAACCGCTGGTGGGCCATCGGCATCACCGTGGCGCTGTTCGTGGCCTCGGTGTTTTCCATGCAGTTTGTGCAGAACCAATTCTTCCCGTCGTCGGACCGCCCGGAAATCCTCGTCGACCTGAACCTGCCGCAAAACGCCTCGATCAACGAGACGCGCAAGGCCGTCGACCGCCTCGAGGCGATCATCAAGGACGACCCGGACATCGCCCGTTGGAGCACCTACATCGGCCAGGGCGCGATTCGTTTCTACCTGCCGCTGGACCAGCAGCTGGAAAATCCCTACTACGCGCAACTGGTGATTGTGAGCAAAGGCGTGGAAGAGCGTGGCGCCCTGATCGCCCGCCTGCAACAGCGCCTGCGCGATGATTTTGTCGGTATCGGCAGCTACGTGCAGCCGCTGGAAATGGGCCCGCCGGTAGGGCGGCCGATCCAGTACCGTGTGTCTGGCAAAGACATCGACCAGGTGCGCAAGCACGCCATTGAACTGGCGACCTTGCTCGACCAGAACACCCATTTGGGCGAGATCATCTACGACTGGAACGAGCCGGGCAAAGTGCTGCGGGTGGACATCGCCCAAGACAAGGCGCGGCAATTGGGGCTGTCGTCGGAAGACGTGGCGCAGTTGATGAACAGCGTGGTCAGCGGCGCGGCGGTGACCCAGGTGCACGACGATATCTACCTGATCAACGTGGTCGGCCGCGCCGAAGATGCCGAGCGGGGCACCCCGGAGACCTTGCAGAACCTGCAGATCGTCACGCCCAACGGCACCTCGATTCCACTGCTGGCGTTCGCCACCGTGCGTTACGAGCTGGAGCAGCCGCTGGTGTGGCGCCGCGACCGCAAGCCGACCATCACCATCAAGGCCGCCGTGCGCGATGAAATGCAGCCGACCGACCTGGTCAAGCAGTTGGCGCCGACCATCGAGAAATTCAGCGAAGGCTTGCCGGTGGGCTACAAAGTCGCCACCGGCGGTACCGTGGAAGAAAGTGGCAAGGCTCAGGGGCCTATCGCCAAGGTGGTGCCGTTGATGCTGTTCCTGATGGCCACCTTCCTGATGATCCAGTTGCACAGCGTGCAGAAGATGTTCCTGGTGGCGAGTGTCGCGCCACTGGGGCTGATCGGCGTGGTACTGGCGTTGATCCCCACGGGCACGCCCATGGGCTTTGTGGCGATCCTGGGGATTCTGGCGCTGATCGGCATCATCATCCGCAACTCGGTGATTCTGGTCACTCAGATCCACGAATACGAAGAGGCCGGCTACACGCCGTGGGATGCGGTGGTGGAGGCGACCGAACACCGGCGTCGACCGATTCTGCTGACTGCTGCGGCGGCGAGCCTGGGCATGATCCCGATCGCACGGGAGGTGTTTTGGGGGCCGATGGCTTACGCGATGATTGGTGGGATCATCATTGCGACATTGCTCACGTTGCTGTTTCTGCCGGCGCTGTATGTGGCCTGGTACAAGATCCGCGAGCCGAAACAGGATTAACACTGAGAGAGGGGCTGCCAGTTAAGCGCAGCCCCCCTTCTGTAGGAGCGAGCTCGCTCGCGAAAAACGTCAACGATAACGCGTGCTTCCTGAGTAAACGCGGCGCCTGTGAGTTTTTCGCGAGCAAGCTCGCTCCTACAAAAAAGCCTTAACTGACTGAGGCTGTGTGAAGCTTCTGAAAAATCCCAACGTCGCCCTGGCTGACCATTGCATGTTGTACCCTCTGGTCCTTATTCCAAACCCAGGTCGATCCTCATGCAGTGCCTGCGTTTCACCTTGCTGCTCTGCGCGTTGCTCCTTGCGCCGCCCACCTTCGCCGCCACCGTACTGGAAAACGCTTTATGGCGTGTCGAGCTCGACCCCGCCACCCTGGCGCTGCGCGTGACACCTGCGGGCCAAGCCTCGGTGCAGGCCTCCAGCGGTGTGGCTGCGCATGCCGTCAGCCAATTGCGGATCACCCCTGACCAGGCCACTTGGCAATGGGACAACGGCGCCTATCGCCTGAGCGCCCGCCTGCAACAGCGCGACCTGGCCCTGACCATCAACGCCCGTGAGCCCGGTGAGCTGGCCCTGCTGCGCCAGCCCGCCGAGGCCATGGGACGAGGGTTGATCTGGCCCTTGGCCGAGGGGCATTACGTGCCTGCCGGCAATGCCATCTGGAACGCGTTTCTGCTGGAGCGGGGCGAGTTCAATACCACCCAGGACCTGAGCCTGCCGCTGTGGGGCGTGGATCACGCTGGCTTCACCTTGAACTGGCTATTGACCAACCCCTACAACAACCGCCTGCAATGGCAAGCCGACGGCAACGGCCTGGCCCTCTCAGCTTCCCATGAATTCACCCCGCTGGCGCCCGACGCGCCGATGACACTGCGCCTGTCCTTGGGCGATGCCGATCCGTTGGCTGGCGCCAAGCGCTACCGCCAGTGGCTGGTGGAGCAGGGCCGCTATGAACCGTTGGCGGACAAACTGCGGCAGACGCCTGAAGCCCAGAAGCTGCTGGGCGCAAGCCATGTGTACCTCTGGGACAACGGCCTGCTGGCTTTGGGTGATGTGCGAGATTGGCCGAAACTGATCAAACGGCTGCGCAGCCATGAACTCAAGACGCTGATGGACAAAGAGAGCGCACAGCTGCTGGCGCAGTCCACTCCCTTGAATCGCTATGAGCAAACCGTGCTGCTGCGCGGCCTCAACGCGGCGATCAACACCAAGGCCCGGCAGGCCTGGCAGGTGGAAGAGCCCGACATGACCCGCCTTGCCGCTCGCTATGGTGAGCTGCGCAGTGAACTGGCCGTGGACTTTGCGGGGGCCTTGAGTGATAGCCCGCAAACTTGGGGCAGTAGCACCATTCAAGCCCTGCGCGACGCCGGGCTGCAGCGTCTGTTGCTGACCTTGGGCGAAGGTTGGGAGGGTGGCCTCTGGCATCCCGAAGCGATTCGCGCGGGGGTGGATGCCGGTTTTCTGATGGCGCCTTACGACTCCTATGAAACGGCCCTGTCCGCCACGGAAAACCCCGATTGGACCACCGCCCACCTGGGCGCCAAGGCCTATCGCGACTGCGCGATTGTGCTGAAAGACGGCAAGCTGAAAACCGGCTTCCAGAAGTCCGGCCACTACACCGACCCGCGTTGTGTACGGCCTTTGCTGGAGGCGCGGGTGAAAGCGGTACAAGCCAAAGCTGGTTTCAACGCCTGGTTTCTCGATGCCTACGCCACCAGCATGCTGTTCGACAGTTACCGCAGCGACGCCAGCATGACCCAGGCGCAAAACGCCGAAGGCAATATCGAAGCCTCCCGCTGGATAAACACCGTGCCCAAGCTGGTCACCGGCTCCGAAGACGGCAACGCCATCACCGCCCAGGGCATCCTGTTTGCCCACGGCATGCAGACCCCGGTGATCGGCTGGGGGGATCCTGAGATGACCAAGGACCAACAGTCGCCGTACTTCGTCGGCAACTGGTACCCCACGGAGCAACCGGCGGTGTTCTTCAAATCGGTGCCGTTGAAGGAGCCGTTTCGCACCGTGTATTTCGAGCCGACGATGCGCCTGCCGTTGTATCAGGCGGTGTTCCACGGCTCGGTGATCACCACCCATCATTGGCTGTTCGACAGCCTCAAGCTGAGCAATGTGCAGGTCGAGAACGAGTTGACCCAACTGCTCTATAACGTGCCGCCGCTGTATCACCTGAGCACAGCTACACTCAAACAGCGCTTGCCGGTGATACAACGCCAGGATGCCTTTTTCCGTGCGCTACACCAGCGTCTGGCTACTCAGGCGATGATCGATTTTCGCTGGTTGAGCGATGACCGGCAGGTGCAACAAACCACGTTTGCCGATGGTACTCGGCTGGTTGCCAACTTCTCTGGGCAAATCCGTGAGATCGCTGGGGCCACCCTTGATGAATACAGCATTACCGCGTTCGAGGCAGGCGACAACGTAATGCAGTATCGCGCCGGCAACCCTCTACATTGAGCGAGGGCACCCTTGCCGGTCAGGAAGGGAGTCATCCTCATGTATATCAAATCTGCGTTGTTGGCATTTTGCTTGCTGATTGTCATCGCGTGCCAGCACGAGTCTCCTCAGGCTGGCCCACGGCTTCTGATCGAGAACGCCTACATCTTTACCATGGAGCCGGACCAGCCCCGTCCGTTCATGGGCTACCTGCTGGTGGATCAGGCCGGCGCCATCAGCGGATTGGCCGCCGGCAAAGCGCCCCCCGGGCTAGTGGCGCAACGCCGTATTGATGCAAGGGGGCAATGGGTGATGCCGGGGTTTGTGTCGGCGCACAGCCACCTGTGGCAAAGCGGGTTCTACGGGATTGCCGCGAATGAAAACCTTGAAGGTTGGCTTGCCCGGCTTTACGGCGTTGAAGCGCCAAAGCTGGACGCCGCGCAGCTCTATCAACTGACCCGGCGCGGTGCGAGCCAGTCCCTGCGCAACGGTATTACCACGATGTTCAACTTTACCTATACCGGGGCGGACCGCAGCGGCGAAGTGGACCGCCAACAACTGCGCGGCGCGCTCGACGCGGGGGGGCGTGTGATACACGGGTTCAATGTACGCACCATCAGCGAAAGCTGGACTCCCGCCATGGCCCGTGAGCGTACTGCGGCATTCCTGATGTGGGCCGACGCGCAATCTGAATCAGGGCGTTATCTGGGCACGATGCTTGCCGGCGGCGCTGGGTTCGTCGACGCTGCGGTCGGGCAGGCCCAGGTTGAAGGCGACCTGATGCATGAGTTTTCTTTGGGCAACCAGCAGCACTATCTTGAGTCCGTAGCAGATTCCGCGGGGGAGCGCGCCCGTTATCCGGTACTTGAACAGGCGGGTATCATCGGGCCGCGCTTGATCTTTGGCCACTTCATTCACTCCACACCCGAGCTGACTGCTGCGGCGGCCAAGGCGGGTGTCGCCATGGTCTGGAATCCGATGTCTAACGGTCGCCTGGGGTCCGGGATGGCGGATGTGCTGGCTTATCGCGCCGCGGGCATAAAAGTGGGCATGGGCGTGGATGGCGAAGCCAGTGCCGACCGAGCGGATCCCTTCGAGAATATGCGCATGGGCTTGTATCAGGTGCGCGCCGTCCATCAACGGGCGGCCGCGATGCAAGCCTATGAAGTGATGCGCATGCACACGCTGGGCAGCGCCGAGGTGCTGGGGGTGGAGGACAAGCTGGGCAGTCTCAAGTTGGGTAAACGTGCTGACATGCTCCTGGTGGACCCAGGTAGCTTCACTCCCTGGCAGGAACCTTATGCCGCGCTGGTGTTTGCAGGTGGAGTGAAAGACATTCGTGAAGTCTTTGTGGATGGTCTCTCACTGGCTCGCTGATCAGGCAGGCTTGCGCCATACACTCGCCAACCAAGGCTGCTGCTCCCGCGGCAACCCGGCCGGCCGGTAGTAGTGCTCCAGCTCTTCAAACCCGGCCTCGGTCAGCAAGGCTCGCCACGCCTCCAGATCGTGATAAGACCCATACCGCGGCCCATTCCAGCCCTCTTGGTTCTCGCCCCGAGGGTTGGAGCTGAACAGCACGCCTCCAGGTTTCAACGCGCCATGCAGTTCTTTGAGCACGCGCGGCAGTTCCTGTTTGGGAATATGAAACAGCACCGCATTGGCAAACACCCCGTCAAAGCGCGCAGCGGGCAGGTCCAGCTTGAGAAAGTCCTGCTGCAGCACCTCACAGCCGCTGTCTTCGCGGGCCATCTGCGCAAAACGCTCGGAGCCATCCAGGCCCACGGCGATATGCCCCATGCGCGTAAACGTCTGCAAATCCCGCCCTGGCCCACAGCCGAAATCCAGCACGGTAAACGGCGGCGTGCCCTGGATATGCCGCAGCAGCGCGTCGATGTTCTGGCTCACATCGTGATCGCGGGTGCCTTCACGGAAGTCTTCGGCCACCTTGTTGTAATGGCCCAGGGTGGTGGAGGTGATCTGATTGAGGTCGTCGGGAGCAAGTTTCATGGCATGGCGCACGGCTGCGGCTGAGGTAACGGGACTATACCCCGGCCCACTCTTGAGTTGAAAACCGTGTATCCGCTGTAGAGCGCTTCATGGCGTTCGCAGTGTGCGCATCCGACAGACCGCCACGGGGAATTGTGGGTAAGATTCGGCCCTCATTTGCAGAGGGTTATACATCCATGGAAGAGGAAAAACATTCACCCGTTGGCCACCACACCGCGCCGAACAAGGTTGACCAATACGCCACGAGATTGAGCAATGACCTGCTCTGGCTCAATGAGCGTGCCTGGCCGCTGACGGTGGGGATTCTGTCGGTGGCAGGCCTGTACTTGTACCAGTACATCCAGGTGGAAAAGGTGCCGCTGAGTATCTTGTCGGCGTCGGCGTTCACTGCTTTGCCGGCTATGTTCGCCATGTTGGTATTTGTGATCGGCATGATGGGCGCGTCGATCCTGGTGCCCACGTTCATTTTATTTACACGCCTGAACGACACGGGGGTGCGCCTGAGTGATCAACTCAATCTCAGCCCGCAGTCGCCGCAAGAGACGGCCCAGCACCGACGGTTACTGGGGCATTGGGCGGCCAGCCTGTTGGTGATGTTTGTGTTCTGGATGTCCGCCGTGTACCTGTCCGTGAACGCCGAAAGTGGGCTGCTGCTGACGCTCAGTTGGATCGTGGCGATCATGGCGGCGGTAATAGCCTATGTCGGCATCATCATTCGTGCCCGGCCCGCCGATGTGGCCCTGCGTGAGTTGTCCGGCGATTTCTGGCTGGCCAGTGCTGGTGCCGGGGTGGTTCAAATGGTGGTCATTCTGATGGTGACGGTGCCGGTCTCCCGCGCCTTCAGCGAGTACTCCGACAGCGCCGTGTTCTTTGCGCCGTTCATGGCCGCCGAAATGGCCGTGCTATTTCTGATCCAGGGGAGCGCCGCCTGCCTGGTGGTGCGCATGCGCGTTCAGAAAAACCCGGTGGCGTTCGCCTCACTGGTGGCCTTTGCCCTCATCGTTTTACTCGGGCTTATCCCGGCGAGCGGGGCCAAGTTGGGCGGCCTGCCGCTGCAAGGCTCCGCTTCGGGAGGGCGCGTGTGTACGTTGATGACCTGGGCGGCAGAGGCCAAGGTTCCCGGCGTGCTGGTAGACGCCGACAACCCCAAGCGCAGTGTAAAACTGCGGGTGATGGCCGACTCGGATGGCAGCTACATCGTGAGGCCCTGGCAGGCCAAGGAAAAAACCATCACCTTCGTGCCCCGCGCCAGCGTTGCCCAACTGGATGAGTGCCCGTGAGCTAGCGGGTTTCCAGGCGGGCGGAGCCCACTGCTCTCACTTCCTGCATCGAACGGTTATCGGTTCGAGAGCTGATCCAAGAAAAACCGTTTTCCGCGGCTCGGACAGTGATTGCGAAGTTCTGTGGCACAACGAATGTCGGTGCAGAAGAAATGGGAGTGGCTGCTGCATTTTCGTTTACGGTAGCGAACAGCACGAGGACGGCCGACACGAAGCCGCTGGAAGTCATGAGGTTTGGCATGTGCTGAATCTCCTAGGTCGAATGTGTCGAGTATTAAATGGTGTTTGAGCTCGTAAGCATCCCTTTCAGTAAAGTTTTACCGCCACAGCTTGAACGTCCTGCTCGCTATCAACGTTCTGACCAGCGGCATAATTCCCGCTTTGGGAAACGGCCTTGAGCGCACTGTTTCGGCCACCGTCAATTGCTTCAAGGCAGCTGTATTTGGCAGGAATTTCACCGGAAGCAGGATGCCAGATACATCCGACTGTGTACTGAGCATCATTAGTCCTGTTCAGAGCCACCGTGTTGTTGTCAGCAATGCTGAATGCCTGGGTCCATGTGTTCGGTGGAGGCTCAATCAGCTGGATACCAAATATTCCGGCAGGAGGAATCCACGTGAAATAGCTGGTCCTGCCGTCGTTATCCTTGCGCTCTACCAGGGCAATTCCGTTGTTATTGATTGCGCGTCCATAGTTCATGGTGCCGATTGCCAGATTCAGAGTCAGCGGAGCCGACGTGGGTGTATTCCAGACTGCTGTTCGGGCCGGGTTGGCATTGGTGTTGGGATACTCGCAAAAGCCTATGGATTGTAGGGCGTTATTGAGGCCAGTGACCACGCAATGGTTGGCCCCGGTAGCGAGGGGCAAGGGTGTCACGGTATAACCGGTGGCATTCGCTTGAGCTAACTTGGGAACGGTAGTGCCGTTGCTGCCCGGGCAGTTCAGGGCAATCCCCGGATAGTTGCTCGTAAGCGTGTTGTTTATGTCCTGAGGAGTGCATGCGTCGTTGTACCCTGCCAACCCGAGTAGCGACGAAAAAACGCGCATAGGCGTGCCAGTTCCGGCAAGCCACACAACTGTGGAGTACTCTTTGCCGTCGCTGCTGATGCTTGATCCGAGCATATCGCCGCGCTGGTTGAACGCGTTGACGGTGGTCCGTACATCTGCAGCACGCAGTAGTGTGCCAGGAAGCGGAGCGAGCGCTGTAGGAGTGCTTGTCGGGGTAGTCACGTTCCAGATCACGGCGGTATCGACATTGTTAGCGTTCTTGCAGATGCCAGCAATCCAGCCACCGTTGGAGACAGCACTTGCGTAGCAGGGCTGAGTTTCCACCAGTGGTTTCAGTGCTAGCTGTGCGTTCGGTGTGTTCAGGTTTACCACCCAAGGCGCATTGTTAGCGCTGGAATCGGGCGGCGAGCAGTTGCCGACAGCAATAGCGTTGTCGTTGATGCTGGTGGTTTCGCACTGCCCAGCCATAGGCCCCAATTTGACGTAGTGGGCAGCATTGGCTGTCAATGCAAGTACACTCGCCAACAGGCTGCCCGCGATTTTCATTAGGTGTGTTTTGATCATCAGTCCGTCCTTGGGGAAACATTCACGGTCTGATTAGATATACAAAGAACATGGCCAACAACTGTCATAGTTGACAGGTATGAACGCGCACTCAGCGCTTGTTCAATACCCGCGCCAATCGGTCCCCGCTCAGTTGGATCACCGCCACCAGCACCACCAGCAGCACAATCACCGTGAGCATGATCTGCGTATCGAAGCGCTGGTAGCCGTAGCGGTAGGCAATATCGCCCAGGCCACCGGCACCGATCGCCCCGGCCATGGCCGATGAGTTGATCATGGTCACCAGGGTGATGGTGAAGCCGCCGACGATGCCGGGCAGCGCCTCTGGCAACAGCACATGCCAGATGATGTGCCAGCGGCGGCAACCCATGGCCTGAGCGGCTTCGATCAGGCCATGGTCGACCTCGCGCAGGCTCACTTCAGCAATGCGTGCAAAGAACGGTGTGGCGGCGATGGTCAGCGGTACCACTGCCGCCCAGACGCCATAGGTGGTGCCGACGATCAGGCGCGTGAACGGGATGAGCGCCACCATCAGGATCAGGAACGGTATGGAGCGGAACAGATTCACGAACGCTCCCAGCACGCGGTTAAGGGCCGGTGCCTGGTAGATGCCGCCCTTGTCACTGGTGACTAGGAACACTGCCAGCGGGATGCCCACCAGCAGCGCGATCAGCGACGACACCCCCACCATCAACAAGGTGTCGATGGCGCCCTGCACTAAACGATCAAACCACATAGCCCAGCACCTCCACCTGTTGTGCCCAATTGGCCGCACGTTTGCGCAGCTCTTCGCCGTTGTGCGGCGATGCATTCACTGCCAGCAGCAGTTGCCCCAAGGCATGCCCCTGGATGCGTTCCACGCCGCCTTGCAGCAAGCGCACGCGGCCACCGAGGGCGCTGAACAGCGCCGCGAGGTCTGGCTCCAGGGTGTCGCTGCCGGTGAACTGCAAGCGCAGCACCAGCGCGGCGTCGGCCGAGGCGGGCGAGGGTTGCAGGCGGCGTTGCAACTCTGGCGGCAAGCCGTGTTGCAGGGGGGCGAGCAGGGTCTTGCTGACCTCATGTTGCGGATCGCCAAACACCTGCCATACCGGCCCTTGCTCGACGATACGCCCGTGCTCCAGCACCACCACGCGGTCGCAGATGTCGCGGATCACCGCCATCTCATGGGTGATCAGCACGATGGTCAGGCCCAGGCGCTGGTTGATCTCGCGCAGCAGGCCGAGGATCGACTGGGTGGTTTCCGGGTCGAGGGCCGAGGTGGCTTCGTCGCACAGCAGAATCTCGGGGTCGTGCACCAGCGCGCGGGCGATGCCGACGCGTTGTTTTTGCCCGCCCGACAGCTGCGCCGGGTACGCCTTGTGTTTGTCTTGCAGGCCTACCAGCTCCAGCAGTTCATGCACCTTTCGCGCGCGTTGCGCCTGGGACACACCGGCGACCTTGAGCGGCAACTCGACGTTCTGCCACACGGTCTTGGCCGACATCAGGTTGAAGTGCTGGAAGATCATGCCGATGCGTCGGCGCAGCGCCACCAGGTGGTCTTCATCGAAGCCGCCGATGTCTACCTGGTCGATCAGCACCCGTCCGCTGCTGGGTTGTTCCAGACGGTTGATGGTGCGGATCAGCGACGACTTGCCGGCGCCGCTGCGGCCGATGATGCCGAACACTTCGCCACGCTGGATCGCCAGGTCAATGCCTTGCAGCGCATGCACCGTGCCGTCATAGGTTTTGCCCAGGTTGATGAAGCGCACATGGGCGCGGTTCAAGTCCGGGTGCAGTTCAGTCTGTTCGGCGTGGCTGGGCGCAGGGTCCAGGTCGCGCAAGCGGGCGTTGGCGGCGCTCATGGTTTAGCTTCCCAGCCGACCTGGTAGAGCTTGCCGAGGGACTTGTCCAAGGCCGCACGTACCACTGGCGAGTGCTGGTAGATATCGACGAACTTGATCACCCGTGGGTCGGTTTTGCTTTTGGGTTGGATGACGAACTGAATCACGTACTCCGGGTGATCGAGGCCGTCGAACAACAGCGCCGACTCAGCATCGAAGGTCTTGGACAGGCGGATATACGCCGGGTAGCCCTGCACCAGGTCGGCGTCGTCATAGGCGCGCACCAGTTGCACGGCTTCCACTTGCAGGATCTTGATGTTTTTCGGGTTGGCGATGATGTCTTCTTCGGTGGCCTTGTAGCCCACGCCCGGCTTGAGGGTGATCAGCCCGGCCTTGGCCAGCAGTTGCAGGCCGCGACCGCTGTTGATCGGGTCGTTGGCAATCGCCACGCTGGCGCCTTCTGGCAGCTCATTGAAGCTCTTGTACTTTTTCGAATACAGCCCGACGTTGTTGATGATGCCCGGCGCGTACGGAACCAGCTCAAACCCGGCGGCGGCCTTGGCGTTTTCCAGGAAGGGGATGTGCTGAAAGTAGTTCACGTCAATATCGCCGGCGGCGAGGCTGACGTTGGGCGCGATCCAGTCGGTGAACTCCACCAGCTCGACCTTCAGGCCCTGCTTGCCGGCCTCTTCTACGGCGGCTTCCAGGGGAATGGCGAAGGCGGCGGTGGTGCCGATTTTCAACGGTGCATCGGCGGCGAATACCGCCGAGCTGAATAAGCCGAAGGCCAGGGCCAGTGCTTTGACTGGGTGGTTTAAGAATGTCTTTTTCATAGTGGTTTTCCAGTCATAAGGTCTTAGATAGCGAGATCGTTCCCACGCTCCGCGTGGTAATGCAGCCAGGGACGCTCCGCGTCCCAAAAGCGAACGCAGAGCGTCCAGGAGGCATTCCCACGCGGAGCGTGGGAACGATCAAACAACTTGGCGGTAGGTAGAGCCGGTGTGTTGTTTGGGTAAGCGGGCCGTGTCGTGGAAGACTTTTTCCCGCAGCGTTCCCGGCGCATATTCGGTCTTGTACGAGCCCCGTCGTTGTAACTCCGGTATCACCAGCTCAATGAAATCCACATAGCTCTCCGGCGTCACAATGCGCGTCAGGTTGAAACCATCCAGCCCGGTTTCGCGGATCCAGGATTCCAGCTCATCGGCCACCTGTTCAGGCGAGCCCACCAGGGTGATATAGCGCCCGCCCAGGGCATGCTGTTCAAGCAATTTGCGCCGGGTCCAGTCGTTGTTCTGCAGGTTCTGGGTGGCCGACTGGATCGCGTTGCTTTTGACGTACTGGATCGGTTCGTCCAACGCGTACTGGGCAAAATCAATCCCGGTCGAGGCCGAGAAGTGCGCCACGCCGGCTTCCGCGCTGGCGTAGCTGAGGTACTCGGCGTGCTTGTTCCAGGCCAATTCTTCAGTGGCGCCAACGATGACGTTCAGGCCCATGAATACCTTGATGTCGTCTGGATTGCGCCCAGCCGCCACCGCGCTGGCGCGCACCTTGTCCACCTGGCGCTTGGTCGCGGGTTTGTTCTGCCCGCTGATAAACACGCACTCGGCATGTTGCCCTGCGAACAGCAAGCCGCGCTCGGAACTGCCGGCCTGGAACAGCACCGGCGTGCGCTGCGGCGATGGCTCGCACAGGTGGTAACCCTCCACCTGATAGAACTCGCCGTGGTGCTCTACCTTGTGCACCTTGCCCGGTTGCGCATACACCCGCGCCTGGCGATCGTTGCGCACCGCGTCGTCTTCCCAGCTGCCTTCCCAGAGCTTGTACAACACCTGCAGGTATTCATCGGCCTGGTCGTAGCGCCGGTCATGCTCGACCTGTTCGGTGAGGCCCATGGCCTTGGCGGCGCTGTCGAGGTAGCCGGTGACAATGTTCCAACCCACCCGGCCGCGGCTCAGATGATCCAGCGTCGACATGCGCCGGGCGAACAGGTACGGCGGCTCGTAGGTGAGGTTGGCGGTAAGGCCGAAGCCAAGGTGCTGGGTGACGGCGGCCATGGCCGACACTAGCAGCAGCGGGTCGTTGACCGGTAGCTGGATCGACTCCTTGAGGGGCACGTCAATGGAGTCCTGATAGACGTCATACACGCCGACGATATCAGCGATGAACAAACCGTCGAACAACCCGCGCTCCAGGATCTTCGCCAGTTCAGTCCAGTATTCGAGGGTCTTGTACTCGGTCGAGTTGTCTCGTGGATGAGCCCACAAACCGTGATTGATGTGCCCGATGCAGTTCATGTTGAAAGCATTGAGCAGGATCTTTTTTTTGCTCATCAGATGGTCCCCCGCAGCGGCGGGTTTTCATCGTTGAGGTAGTAGTTGCCGACCGCATGGTATTTCCAGCGCACCGGGTCGTGCAGGGTGTGCACCCGGGCATTGCGCCAGTGGCGGTCCAGGCCATGCTCGGCCAGGGTCGCCTGGCTGCCGGCCAGTTCGAACAAGGTGCTGCCGGCTGCCAGGGAAATCTCTGTGCTCAAGGCGCGCACTTCGGCGACGGCGATGGAGGCTGCGGCGACGGTCTGGGTATTGCTGTCGGCCTGGGCGCGATCAAGGAATTCACCTGCGCGCTCCAGCAAGGCTTCGGCGGCGTGCAGGCGGCTGCTCAGGTGGCCGAAGCTCTTGAGTGTCAGCGGGTCTTCGGTGGCTTTGTCGTTGCCGGCGTCGATCCACGGGCGGGTCTTGGTGCGCACAAAATGCAAGGCGTCCTCAAAGGCTGCGCGGGCGATGCCGGTGTCGATGGCAGCGTGGAGGATCTGCGCCAGCGGGCCAACGGTGGTCGGGCGTTCGAACGCGCTCTGGAACGGCACCACGTCTTGCGCTGCGACCCACACGTTATCGAACACCACCGAACCGCTGCCGGTGGTGCGCTGGCCGAAGCCGCTCCAGTCGTCGATCACCGTCAGGCCCGCGCTGTCACGCGGCACGAAGGCCAGTTGCTGCACGCCGTTTGCATCCACCACCGAGGTGGGGATGCGCTGGGCATAGATCGCCCCGGTGGCGTAGAACTTGCGCCCGCTGATGCGAAAACCATCGCCGTCGCGGGTGAGGCTGGTGATGCGGTCATGGGCGGTCTTGGTGCCCAGTTCCGCCAAGGCGTTGCCAAAGCGTTGGCCGGCCAATACCTCGGCGTACAGGCGTTGCTGCTGTTCGGAGCTGCCGTTCACGCGCAGTACTTCGAGGGCATAGAAATGGTTTTGCGGAATCTGGCCCAACGAGCCGTCGGCCTGGGCGATCAGTGCGATGACCTTGGCCAGGGTGACGTTGGACACGCCCGCGCCGCCGTAGGCCTTGGGCACGCTGATGCCCCACAGGCCAGAGCGGGAAAACACGTCCAGTTCGGGCAATGGCAGGCGGCGTTCGCGGTCGCGTTGGGCGCTGTCACGGCGCAAGTCTTCAGCAAGGTCGCTGGCGACAATAAGCGCTTGTTCGTCGCTGGTGATGACCGCGACGGGGTGAGAAAGGGTCATGAGTTTCTCCAGAAGCTCGTGGAAAAAGTGTTCTGGTTGGTTAAATCCAGGAATGACGAGCCGGCAAGGTGCCGTTGAGTCGATAGGCGCCGATGGCGTGGTACTTCCAGCGCACCGGGTCGTGCAGGGTGTGCACCCGGGCGTTGCGCCAGTGACGGTCAAGGTTGAATTCGGCCAGGGTGGCGCGGCTGCCGGCCAGTTCGAAGAGCTTCTCGGTGACTTGTAACGCCACTTCGGTGGTCAGCACCTTGGCCTCGGCCACGGCAATCGAGGCGTGGGCGGCGGATTGCGCGGTGATCGGCGCGGCGCTGACCTGGTCCAGCACCTGGCCTGCCTTGCGCAGCAGGGCTTCGGCGGCGTGCAGTTCGATCTTCAGCTTGCCGATATCGGCGATCACATACAGGTCGTCGCTGGCTCGCTCGACCTTGGCGTCGATCCACGGGCGCGAACGCTCACGTACGAAGGCGATGGCATCGTCGAGGGCGCCCCGGGCGATGCCGGCGTCTATGGCGGCCTGGATCAGTTGCGACACGGCCCCCTGGATATTCGGGCTTTCGCCCAGGCGCCAGTTGTCGATGACCAGTTCCGGGTCCACTGCCACGCGGTCAAGCAAGACGGTGCCGCTGGCGGTAGTGCGTTGGCCAAAGCCGGACCAATCATCAACGATGCGCAGCCCTTCGCTGCCGCGACGTACAAAGGCCATGACCTGCTTGCCGTCATCGTTCAGGGCCTTGATTGCCACCCAGTGAGCGAACAGCGCGCCTGTGGAGTAGAACTTCTGGCCGCTGAGCACGTAACCGTCGCCTTCGGCCGTGAGGCGCGCCTTGAGCTCAAGGGTATTTTTGGTGCCGCGTTCCGGTCCGCCGTTGCCGATGCGCCAGCCGTCGAGCACGCTCTGGAACAGCTGCTTTTTCTGACGCTCGGTGGCGGTGCCCTGCAATACGTGCAAGATGCCGAAATGGTTCTGCGGGATCTGCCCGAGTGCCGGGTCGGCCGCGCTGATGATCGCGAAGACTTCGGCCAGGGTCACAAACGACACCTGGGGGCCGCCGTATTCACGGGGAATGGAAATACTGCCCAAGCCGCTGCGGGTGAATTGTTCGAGCTGCGCCCAGGGCAGTTTGCGTTGCTGGTCGCGCTGGGCGGCCTGCGCACGCGCAGCCTGGGCCAGCTCGTGGGCGGCGCTCAGCGCCTGGGCGTCGTTGCGCAGCACCGTGGCGGGCAACAGCAGGGGGGCTACGTCCAGATCACTCTGGGGGGATGTTAGAGCCAAGTTAGACATCAGCGCCGCTCCTTGGCTGCACGCAATGCCCTGGCGTTGTGCACCGGGGTAATTCTGACCATACCGACCTCGCATTCAATGAAATAAACAGAAAAATCAGGAATGTCCGGTGGTCCGGTGCATATACCCTAAGCGTGTTAATTATTTAAATAAACTAACTTTTAGGAATATGCATAGAAGGGCTCACCCCGGTTCACAGGGTGAGCCGAAGCGACGCGGTTGATAGCCCGGGGCGGGCGAGGCTGGGTAGGGAGTAGGTGTGCAGGCGGCGATGCGCAGCGTACGGGCGGGCGCCCAGCGGGAGTTGTTACCCACGCGGTCGAGAATGCAGTAGGTGACCTCCAATCGGCAGTCGTCGCCGGCTTCGACAATGATGTGGGGCGGCACCCACACCTGCACCGCCAGGCCGACGCCCTGGGCCTGTATGCGGGGCAGGTCCAGGCGTACATCGCCCCAGCGCAAGGTGATGGCATCGCCCGTGCTCATGTTCAGGTAAGGCTCGATGGTCAGCGGAATGCCGCGCCTTACCTGGCTGCTGTTGACGCCATGGCGGCGGATCGTCTCGGGCAGGTTCACGGGCGCCAGGTTCTGGTTTTCATCGCTGCCCTCCGGGTTCAGGCGCGGCGAAGGCTGACCGCCGGGGTAGCTGGTCTTGACCCGCACCAGGGTCACCGCCGAGCGCATCGGGCCATGGCCGATCTGCAAGACCTGATAATGGACGCGTGCCGGGCCATCCTGCACAAAGCTCTGCGGTACGCACAGGTGGGTATAGGTGCCGATCTTGCAAGCCGTCACCTTACGCGAGGCAGCAAAGCAGTTGTTCCAGAACAGTTCAATCAGGTCACCTTCTTCCATGCTCGGATAGGGCGAGATATCGACCTGCAAATGGGCGGACGCCAGGGCGCTGATGCCGTTTCCAATAGCCTGGGGCAGCCTTGGGGCACGGAGCGTGGCCGGGGTTTGAGTGTGTGTCATAAGTAATCTCCTTGATGCAGCCAGCAGCAATCGTTCCGAAGCCTCGACGCACAGGCGCAAGGGGGGTCGAAAGGCACGATTCAGTCAGTAGCCGGGATGGGATCCAATCCTCAAGGCGCTAGATAAGAGGGTTGGCCAGGGAGCGTCAATGGAGGCAAAGGGCTTAACGGCGGGTTTGGAGAGATTCAGAAGGGTCTGACGGGGCGGGGGATTTTAAGGCGCTTACGACGGGGGCTTTTACGCGCTCAACCTGCAACCCCTTGTAGGAGCGAGCTTGCTCGCGAAGAACGCCCAGGCAACTCGGTCAATCTGATTCACCGCGTTATCGTGAACGTTCTTCGCGAGCAAGCTCGCTCCTACACTGGGAGGCGTCAGTGGGCGAGGAATTTGCTCAGGAACTGTTTGGTGCGTTCTTCCTTGGGGTTGGCAAATAGAGCCTTGGCATCGCCCTGTTCGACGATCACGCCCTTGTCGAAAAAGATCACCCGGTTGGCCACATCACGGGCAAAGCTCATCTCGTGAGTGACGATAACCATGGTGCGGTTTTCTTCGGCCAGGCTACGAATGGTCGCCAAAACTTCGCCCACCAGTTCCGGGTCGAGGGCCGAGGTGGGTTCGTCGAACAGGATCACCTCCGGCTCCATGGCCAATGCGCGGGCAATCGCCACACGCTGTTGCTGGCCGCCGGACAGCCGCCTCGGGTAAGACGCTTCCTTGCCCGCCAGGCCGACCCTGGCCAACAGCGCGCGCCCCAGTTCGGCCGCCGCTTCCCGTGGCATCTTCTTGACCACGATGGGGCCTTCGATGACGTTTTCCAGCGCGGTACGGTGGGGGAACAGGTTGAAGTTCTGGAACACGAAGCCCACATGCTGACGCAGACGCCGCACCAGGCCCTGTTGCTGGTTGAGCGGCCTGCTGCTGTCGATCTCGATGTCACCCACCTTGATACGGCCGCTGGTGGGCTCTTCGAGGAAGTTCAGGCAGCGCAGGAAGGTGGTCTTGCCCGAACCGCTGGGGCCGATGATGGCGACCACTTCGCCTTCCTTGACCTCAAGGTCGATGCCGTTGAGCACCACCTGACCATTGAATTGTTTGGTCAGTTTTTCAACCACGATCATGCTTCAAGACTCCAGGTCATGCCGGTTGACCCGGTCTTCCAGACGATTTTGCAGATGCGCCAGGATGCTCGCCAGGATCCAGTAGATCAGGGCTGCGGACAGATACATGGTGAAGATTTCGAAGGTACGTGCCGACACCAGTTGGGCCTGGCGGAACAGCTCGGGCACCTGGATGGTGGCGGCCAGCGCCGTGTCCTTGACCAGCGAAATAAAGCTGTTGCCCAAAGGTGGCAACGCCGTGCGCATCGCCTGGGGCAGGATGGCCCGGCGCAACGTTTGCGCTCGGGTCATACCGATACTGGCAGCGGCTTCCCACTGGCCACGCTCGATGGAGGCGATGGCGGCCCGCAGGATTTCACAGGCATAGGCGGCCATGTTCAGCGAAAAGCCGATCATGGCGGCCGGGATCGGGTCCAGCTCGATGCCCACTTGCGGCAAGCCGTAGTAGATCAGGAACAGCTGCACCAGCAACGGCGTGCCGCGAAAGAACGACACGTAGACCCGGGCCGTCCAGCTCAAGAGCTTGAAGCGCGACAAGCGCATCAAGGCCAGGCCGAAGCCCAGCAGCAGGCCGAAAAACATCCCGCCCAGACTGAGGATTACCGTGTAATACGCGCCCTTGAGCAGAAAGGGCGCGGAGTCCAGCGCGAGTTGGAAACCTGCTTCCATTATTGCGTGACGTCAGCGTTGAAGTACTTCTCGGACAGCGTCTTCAAGGTGCCGTCGGCGCGCAGTTTGTCCAGAGCCTTGTTCACCGCGTCGAGCAATTCAGGCTCGCCTTTGCGCAGGGCGATACCGGATTCCTGACGGGAGAAGGCGTCGCCGGCAGCGGCGGTGTCGGGGGCTTTCTTGGCGTATTCCAGGGCGGCCAGGCGGTCGATCAGGATGGCGTCGATGCGGCCGATACGCAGGTCTTGGAACTTGGTCGGGTCGTCGTTGTAGGTCTTGATAATAGCTTTAGGCTGGTTGTCCTTGAGCCATTGTTCGTAGTTGGTGCCCAGGCCCACACCGACTTTCTTGCCGGCCAGATCGTCGGCTTTCTTGATCGAGTCGACGTTCTTTTTCAGCACCAGCGCCTGGATGCCGGACACGGTGTAAGGCTTGGAGAAATCGTATTTTTTCTTGCGCTCTTCGGAGATGGTTACCTGGTTGACCACAGCGTCCAGGCGCTTGGATTCCAGCGCGGCGAGGATGCCGTCCCATGGCGTGGCTTGCAGCTTGACCTTCACGCCCAGCTCCTTGGCCAGCGCCTCGGACAGTTCCACTTCAAAACCGCTGAGCTTGCCGCTTTCATCGACGAAGCTGAACGGAGGGTAGGTGCCTTCCAGGCCGATCTTGATCTCGCCGGCCTTCTTGATAGTGTTCAACTGCTCGCCGGCAACCGCCTGGCCCAGCCAGCCAGCGCCAAGCGCCAGGCCCAAAGTGCCAACCAACAGCGTGCGACGAAATGCAGAAATAGTCATGGAGAGCCCCTGTGTTTTTATGGTGAGCGAAGCAGGTGACGCGGTAGTCGTATCCTGCCCTAAAGTGCGAAGCGCGTCTTCGCCTTCGGCGCGATGATAAGACGGGTTTTTAAGTCTTGAAAATAATAAAAATAGAATTTCATATTCTTTTTGGAAATATGTACGGCTTGTGTAGGAGCTGGCTTGCCTGCGATTGCAGTGTGTCAGTGCCAAGTTTCTGGCTGACCTACCGCAATCGCAGGCAAGCCAGCTCCCACATCGACCGTATTCAATCAGTTGAAAACTGAGTCATAAGCAAACAACGCCGGCGCCCCACCGGTGTGCAGGAAAATAATCGGCCCCTCTTCAAAGCGCTGGCGCCCGATGCCGTCGAGCAAACCGGCCATGGCCTTGCCGGTATACACCGGGTCCAGCAACAGACCTTCCTGGCTGGCCAAAAGTTTGATCGCCGAGAGGGTGCCAGCGTTTGGCTCGCCATAACGCGGCCCGAAATACTCGTCCCACAGGGTCACCTTAAAGGCTTCGGGAATAGCCACACCGAGCAACTCGGCGGTGCGTTCGGCCAGGCCCTGCACCTTGGGTAATTGCGCTTGCTCGGTGCGCGACACCGTGATGCCGATCACCGGCAACTGCGGCAATGCTTCGCTCAAGGCCAGGGCCAGGCCGCTGTGGGTGCCGGCGCTGCCAGAGGCAAGCACAACCGCGGCGAATTGGATGCCGCTGTCTTCAATCTGCGCGGCCAACTCCAGCCCGGCGCGCACGTAACCCAACGCGCCGAGGGCATTGGAGCCGCCGATAGGCACCAGGTACGGCTTCTTGCCGTTGCTGCGCAGGCGGTCGGCGAGGGCGTTGAGTTGGTCGTCGACGTTGTCGAGGTTTTCCACCAGTTCCACTTTGGCGTCGAACAGCTCCAGCAGCAGGCGATTGCCGTTGCCAAGGTAGTTGGGGTCGTCGGTGCCGGTAGGGTTTTCCAGCAGGGCAACACAGCCCAGGCCGAGCTTGGCGGCGAGCGCGGCGGTCTGGCGCACATGGTTGGACTGGATCGCGCCAGCGGTGACCAAGGTGTCGGCGCCCTGGGCAAGCGCGTCGGCGGCCAGGTATTCGAGTTTGCGCAGCTTGTTGCCGCCCATGGCCAGCGGCGTGGTGTCATCGCGTTTGACGTAGATGTCCCTGCCCAGCCAGGCCGACAGCCGCTCGAGTTTTTCCAGGGCGGTGGCATTGCCCAGTAGTTCCAGGCGGTCAAAACGGGCGAGCTGTTGTTTGATCATGGTTACGCACGGTGGCTGAGTGATGGGGGGACTATAGGCAGGCACTTTTCATCGGGCAACCGTCAATCGCTTATGCCGAAAGGTTCTTATGCTCACACCATTGGTTCTTAAGAGCTGCCTGGGTGCATACCGTAAAGTGATGGCCATTTCGTCAGGAGTGAATACCGTGAGTGAGCGTTCCAGTCATTGGCAATTGCAGACCATCGTCAGCCAGCTGCGCGGCGCCCGCGACCAGTGGCGAACGCGCAATGGGCGCTTGAGTGGCGAGCATGGTGGTCGCGAGTTGCCATCCCGCGAGGCGGTGGCACAGATTCTTGAGGCCTTGTGCGGCGCCCTGTTTCCGATGCGCCTGGGCCCGGCGGACCTGCGCGAAGAAAGCGAAGACTTCTACGTGGGCCATACCCTCGACGTCGCGCTCAACGCCTTGCTAGCCCAGGCGCGCCTGGAGCTGCGCTATGCCGCGCGCCAGGGCGGTGAGGATGACAGTGAAGTCAACGCCCAGGCCATTCGCCTTATCCAGGATTTTGCCCTGGCGTTGCCATGCCTACGCAGCCTGTTGGACACCGACGTACTGGCCGCCTACCACGGCGACCCGGCCGCACGCAGTGTGGATGAAGTGCTGCTGTGCTACCCGGGCATCCTGGCGGTGATCCACCATCGCCTGGCCCACCACCTGTACCGCGCCGGCCTGCCGCTGCTGGCGCGGATCAGTGCAGAAATCGCCCACTCGGCCACCGGCATTGATATCCACCCCGGCGCGCAGATCGGCCCGAGTTTCTTTATCGACCACGGCACGGGCGTGGTGATTGGCGAGACGGCGATCATCGGCGAGCGCGTGCGCATTTACCAGGCCGTGACACTGGGGGCCAAACGCTTTCCGGCGGATGAAGATGGGCAATTGCAGAAAGGCCACCCGCGTCACCCCATTGTTGAAGATGATGTGGTGATCTACGCCGGGGCGACGATCCTGGGGCGGATCACCATTGGCCAGGGTTCGACCATTGGCGGCAATGTGTGGCTGACCCGCAGCGTGCCGGCCGGGGCGAATATCACTCAGGCGAACTTGCAGCATGATGATGGGGCGCAGAAGTAATACCTGAGTAGACACCCATCAGTGTGGGAGCTGGCTTGCCTGCGATAGCGGTGTATCAGTCAAAGGAAGGGCGGCTGACCCACCGCTATCGCAGGCAAGCCAGCTCCCACATTTAGAATGTATTTCAACGTGGGGTCGCTGAACGATTTGCCTCCTTCATCCGTCATACCAATCCCTGAGCTAGTGTAGGAAACACCTACCACTCAGCCCCGAGATTAGTCCCAGACCGCCTATTCATGTTTAACTTGAACGTTCGTTCAAGTTAAACCGGTGGTTCGCTGCCCGCTCACAACAGGAGGCTTACCTTTGCTGAGTCCGTTTTTTACAGCCATATCCCGCAACCTTGAGGTGCATCGTTCATGAGTGCATCGTCCACCCCTTCCAGCGGCATGGTGCGCATGAATGCGCCCGTTTTCTACTTTGCCGCGACCGTCATCCTGCTGTTTGGCATCACTGTCATCGCTATCCCGCAACAGGCCGGTGCCTGGTTGCTGGCGGCGCAAAACTGGGCGGCCAACACGGTCGGCTGGTACTACATGCTGGCGATGACCCTGTATCTGGTCTTCGTGGTGGTCACCGCGCTATCGGGCTACGGCAAGATAAAACTCGGTGCCGACCACGACGAGCCCGAATTCAGTTACCTGTCCTGGGCCGGCATGTTGTTCGCCGCCGGGATCAGCATCACGCTGTTTTTCTTTTGCGTCTCGGAGCCGCTGACGCACTTGGTGCAGCCGCCCCAGGGCGAAGCAATGAACGCCGATGCGGCGCGCCAGGCCATGCAGGTGTTGTTCCTGCATTGGGGCCTGCATGGCTGGGGCGTGTTCGCGTTTGTCGGCATGGCCCTGGCGTATTTCGCTTACCGGCATAACCTGCCGCTGGCGTTGCGCTCGGCGCTGTACCCGCTGATCGGCAAGCGCATCAATGGCCCTATCGGTTACGCGGTGGATGGCTTTGGCATCATTGCCACGGTGTTCGGCCTGGGCGCCGACATGGGCTTTGGCGTGCTGCACCTCAACTCTGGCCTGGACTACCTGTTTGGCATTGCCCATACCCAGTGGATCCAGGTGGGCCTGATTACGTTGATGATGGGCGCGGCGATCATCGTGGCCGTGGCCGGCGTCGACAAGGGCGTGCGGGTGATGTCCGACATCAACATGCTGCTGGCCTGTGCGCTGCTGCTGTTCGTGTTGTTCGCCGGGCCTACCCAGCACCTGCTCAACACCTTGATCCAGAACATCGGTGACTATTTGGGCGCGTTGCCCACCAAGAGTTTTGATGTGTACGCCTACAACGAGCCGAGCGACTGGCTGGGCGGCTGGACGGTGTTCTATTGGGCCTGGTGGATCGCATGGTCGCCGTTCGTGGGCCTGTTTATCGCGCGCATTTCCCGTGGCCGCACCATCCGCGAATTCGTGTTTGGCGTGCTGCTGATTCCGCTGGGCTTCACCCTGGCGTGGATGTCGATCTTCGGTAACAGCGCCATCGATCAGGTGCTCAACCATGGCATGGCAGCACTGGGCCAGTCGGCGATCGATGACCCATCGATGAGCCTCTACCTGCTGCTGGAAACCTACCCGTGGAGCAAGACCGTGATCGCGGTCACGGTGTTCATCAGCTTTGTGTTCTTCGTGACCTCGGCTGACTCCGGCACTGTGGTGCTCTCCACCCTGTCGTCCAAAGGCGGCAACGCTGACGAAGACGGGCCGAAGTGGCTGCGTGTGTTCTGGGGCGCGATGACCGCCTTGGTCACCAGTGCGTTGCTGTTCGCCGGCAGTATCGACTCGCTCAAGTCGGCGGTGGTACTGACCTCGCTGCCGTTCTCGCTGATCCTGCTGCTGATGATGTGGGGGTTGCACAAGGCGTTCTACCTGGAGTCGCAAAAGCAGATTGCGCAGTTGCATTCCCTGGCGCCGATCTCCGCTTCGCGCAAAGGCCGAGGTGGCTGGCGCCAGCGTTTGAGCCAGGCGGTGCATTTCCCATCCCGCGATGAGGTGTACCGTTTCCTCGACACCACGGTGCGCCCGGCGATTGAGGAAGTGACCGCAGTGTTTGTCGAGAAGGGCCTTACGGTGGTGACCCAGCCCGACCCGTCCAACGACAGCGTCAGCCTCGAAATTGGCCATGGCGAAGAACGCCCGTTCATCTACCAGGTGCAGATGCGTGGCTACTTCACACCGTCGTTCGCCTTGGGCGGCATTGGCAAGAAAGAGATCAACAACCGCCGCTACTATCGGGCCGAAGTGCACTTGAGTGAGGGCAGCCAGGACTATGACCTGGTGGGCTACACCAAGGAGCAGATCATCAATGACATCCTCGACCAGTACGAGCGCCATCTGCAGTTCTTGCACATGGTGCGCTGATAGCGTTCCTCTCAAGTAGGTCTTTGCTGTAAAAGGAAGAGGCAGACTTAAGCGATTCAGCTGCTTAAAAGGCCCGGGAATATGCCTATTCCCGGGCCTTATTTGCCCTAGATCAAGAGAGGATTCGATGACGTACATTGCTGCCGAAAACCGCTATGAATCTATTCCTTATCGCCGCGTAGGCCGCAGTGGACTGGTGCTGTCGGCACTGTCCCTGGGGTTGTGGCACAACTTTGGCGACAGCACCCCGATCGACACCCAGCGCGCTTTGCTGCGCACCGCGTTCGACCTGGGTATCAACCACTTCGACCTGGCCAACAACTACGGCCCGCCCTACGGCAGCGCCGAGATCAATTTCGGTCGGTTGCTGCGCGAAGACTTCAAGCACTATCGCGACGAGTTGATCATCTCCAGCAAAGCCGGGTGGGACATGTGGCCCGGCCCTTACGGCCAGGGTGGCGGGTCGCGTAAATACGTATTGGCGAGCCTGGACCAGAGCCTGCAACGCCTGGGCGTCGATTATGTAGATATTTTCTACTCGCACCGCTTCGACCCCGACACGCCCCTGGAAGAGACCGCCAGCGCCCTGGCCACTGCCGTGCAACAAGGCAAGGCGTTGTACATCGGTATCTCGTCTTACTCCGGGGTTAAAACCCGCGAAATCGCAGCGTTGCTCAACGAGTGGAAAGTGCCGTTGTTGATCCACCAGCCGGCCTACAACCTGCTCAACCGTTGGGTGGAAAAAGACCTGCTGGACACCACTGAAGAACTCGGCGCCGGGGTGATCGCCTTCACGCCGCTGGCCCAGGGTTTGTTGACCGATAAATACCTCAACGGCGTACCGGCCGATGCGCGGGTGAACCGTCCGGGTGGTGGCTCGTTGCAGGCCCAGCACCTGTCCGAAGCCAACATCGCCCATGTACGCGGCCTGAATGAAATCGCCAAGCGCCGTGGCCAGAGCCTGGCCCAGTTGGCGCTGGCGTGGACATTACGTGATCCACGGGTAACCAGTGCGCTGATCGGCGCGAGCCGGCCGGAGCAGATTATCGAAAACGTCGGGGCGTTGAAGAACTTGAGCTTCAGTGCAGAAGAATTGGCGGAGATTGATCGGTTTGCGCAGGAAGGCGGGATCAACTTGTGGGAAAAGCCATCCACCGCCGAATAACCTTGAAAAAGCAGGCCCTCTGATCGTTCCCACGCTCTGCGTGGGAATGCAGCCCGGACGCTCGGCGTCCGCTCTAAAGTCGTGACGCAGAGCATCACAGGAGGCATTCCCACGCAGAGCGTGGGAACGATCTGTCGCCAAGCGTCAGAACGGCACATCCCCAAGAATCGTCGCCCGGTGCATCACCCGCCGCTGCGGCCGGTAGTCATCCACGGCGTAATGCTGGGTAACGCGGTTATCCCAGAACGCCACGTCATTCTCCTGCCAGCGCCAGCGAATGGTGAATTCCGGGCGGGTGGCGTGGGTGAACAGCAGCTTGAGAATGGCCTCGCTTTCGGCCGGTTCCAGTTCATTGATTCGAGTGGTGAAGCCGTCGCTGACGAACAGCGATTTACGCCCACTCACCGGGTGCGTGCGCACGACCGGGTGCGATAGCGGCGGGTTTTTCTTGCGGGTTGCTTCCCAGCGCACAAGGTCTTCGGCGGTGTTGCCAAAGCGCTCCAGCGGGAACGACTTGGTGAAATCGTGTGTGGCGGTGAGGCCATCGAGCAAGCGCTTCAACGGCTCGGACAACGCCTCATACGCCGCAATCCCACTCGCCCACAAGGTATCGCCGCCGAAGGCTGGCAGCAGCTTGGCGCTGAGCACAGCGCCCAGGGCCGGCGTGGGCAGGAAGGTCACGTCGGTATGCCACACCGCGTTATCACGCACATCCGTGACGGCGGTGTCGAGGATCAGCACTTCGGGCTGTTCCGGCACGTTGGGGTAGATCGGGTGGATGTGCAGGTCGCCAAAGTTTGCCGCGAACCGTGCCTGTTGCGCAGGGGTGATCGGCTGGTCACGGAAGAACAGCACCGAATAGTCGAGCAACGCCTGTTCAATGGCGTCGCGCTGTTCAGGGGCCAGCGGCTGAGTGATGTCGACGCCACTGATCTGGGCGCCCAGGGCGGTACTTAATGGGGTAACGGTCAGGCTGCTCATTGTAGATTCTTCACTCAGTGTGCCTGGCCATGCCAGGGCACTAATTTACGCTGCAGGGCGCGCAGGCCCATTTCCATGGCGAAGGCGATCAGGGCGATCACCAGGATCCCCAGCACCACCACATCAGTGACCAGAAACTGCGCCGCCGACTGCACCATGAAGCCCAGGCCACTGGTGGCGGCAATCAACTCGGCCGCCACCAGAGTCGACCAGCCCACGCCCAGGCCGATGCGCACACCGGTGAGGATATCGGGCAGGGCGCTGGGCAGGATCACATGGCGAATCAGTTGTGCGCGGGTGGCGCCCAGCGACTGCGCAGCCCGCAGCTTGGCGGGGTCGACGGTGCGCACCCCGGTTGCGGTCGCGATGGCGATCGGGGCGAAAATTGCCAGGTAAATCAGCAGCACCTTGGACAGCTCGCCAATGCCGCACCAGATCACGATCAGCGGCAGGTAGGCCAGCGGCGGAATTGGCCGGTAGAACTCGATCAACGGATCGAAAATGCCTCGGGCAATGCGGTTGGCACCGATGGCAATCCCCACCGGCACGGCGGTCAGCACCGCAAAGCCCAGGCCCAGGCCGATGCGGCTCAGGCTAGCTCCCAGGTGCTGCCACAAGGTGGAATCCATGTAGCCGGTGGTCGCCAACAGCCAGCCTTTTTGCAACACGGCGGACGGTGGCGGCAGGAACAAAGGTTCGATCAAACCGGTGGCGGTCACCGCCCACCACAAGGCAAGCAGAGCGACCAGGGTCAGTACGCTGATCCAGCGCGTGCTCAGGCTGCGGCGTACCGGGATAACGGCAGGTGCCACCGGCTTGTTGGCCGTGGCGGGAAGTTCGTAGCTGCTCATGCGTACACCTGCCTTTGGGAGAACACTTTGCCCAGCACGTGTTCGCGGGTTTCGATAAAGCGTGGGTCGGACTTGATGGCGCGGGCCGATTCTCCGGCGGCATACCGTTGGCCGAAGTCCAGCTGCAACCGCTCAACGATCTGGCCGGGGTTGGGCGCGAGCAAGATCAGGTCGGTGGCGAGAAATACCGCCTCTTCAATGTCGTGGGTAATCAGGAACACCGGCTTGGCCGTGCGCCGCCACACTTGCAGCAGCAACTCCTGCATCTGTTCACGGGTGAAGGCATCCAGGGCGCCGAAGGGTTCGTCCATCAGTAATACGCGAGGGTCGGCCGCCAAGGCGCGGGCAAGGCCGACGCGCTGTTTCTGGCCGCCGGAGAGTTGCCAGATGCGCCGGCTGTCGAAACCGGCCAGGTCCACCAGCGCGAGCAATTCGCGGGCGCGTACTTCGCGCTGCGCCTTGGGCACGCCGGCCAGTTCCAGGCCGAAAGCCACATTGGCCAGCACGTCCTGCCAGGGCAGCAGGGCATCGTCCTGAAACACCACGCCGCGCTCGGCGCTGGGGCCTTTGACCGGCACGCCATCAAGGGTGATACGCCCGGCAGACGGTTCGACGAAGCCGGCAATCAGGTTCAACAACGACGTCTTGCCACTGCCGGAGGGGCCAAGGGCAACCAGCAATTGCTGGGGCCCAAGCTCCAGTGAAATATCGGACAGTACCGGTTCCGGGGCGCCTGGGTACTGTGCGCTGATGCGCTCCAGTTGTAGCAAGGCCATCGCAGTGAACTCCTGGGTCAGTTGGTGATGAACTTGGCGCTGACGTAAGGGGCGTAGTCGGGCAGCACGGCATCGACCTTGCCCTGTTCCTTGAGGAACGCAGCGGTGTCGGTGACAGCCTTGGTGGTCGGCGCGCCCAACAGGGTTACCTGGTCGGGGGCCAACGGGTAGACGTTGCCTTGCAGTAGCAAGGGGATGTCGCTGGCCTTGGCGCCGGAGAGTTTCACCAGTTTGTCGACGTTGCCGGTATCGGAAAGCCAGGCTTGTGGGTCTTTGCGGTAAGCGGCGTAGGCATCCAGAGTGACTTTGGCGAAGGCGGTGACGATCTCTGGGTGCTTCTCGGCAAAATCCTTGCGCACGATCCATGCATCGAACGTCGGCGCGCCGAACTTGGCCAGTTCGCCGGAGGTAATCAGCACCTTGCCGGTTTCTTTGGCCACCCCCAGAGCCGGGTCCCACACGTAGGTGGCGTCGATATCACCGCGCTTCCAGGCGGCGATGATGGCCGGCGGGGCGAGGTTGAGGATGGTGACTTTGGCCGGGTCGATGTTCCAGTGTTTCAGGGCGGCGAGCAGGCTGTAGTGGCCGGTGGAAACGAAGGGCACAGCGATTTTTTTGCCGACCAGATCCTCAGGGCTGTTGATCCCCGAACCGTTACGGGCCACCAGGGCTTCGGCGCCACCGATCTGGGTGGCGACGAGGAAAGTTTGCACCGGGACTTTGCGGGTTATTGCGGCAGTCAGTGGGCTGGAACCGAGATAGCCGATCTGCACGTCGCCGGACGCGATGGCGGCGATGATGTCGGCGCCATTGTCGAATTTACGCCAGTCGATCTTGGCGTTGGTGGCCTTTTCATAGGCGCCGTCGGCTTGGGCGACTTTGGCCGGGTCTACGGTGGTCTGGTACGCAATGGTCACATCCGCCGCCTGGGCAAACAGGCTGGCACCGGCCAGGGACAATGCGGCCAACAGGCGCAGAGGGATCAGCAGTTTCAAGGGGAAGCTCCTCAATCAGGCGGCCGAGGGTCGGCGTGAGAGGAGACTAAATGATCTAAGAACTCGAAAATAAATAACTTTTTCGAATTAGCTTATGAGGGTAAATGGCGAAGCCTGTTTTCAGGCTGGCAGAATAATGTGGGAGCTGGCTTGCCTGCGATAGCGGTGTATCAGTCAACAGGTGGGTTGCTGACCCACCGATATCGCAGGCAAGCCAGCTCCCACACAAGCCAGCTCCCACAGGGGAGCGAGCCTGAGGTTAGTTGCTGATGGCCAGGATGCTTGCCTGGTACGAGCCGACAAACACATCGAAATCGCCCACTTCGTTCTGCTCCAGCTCCGCCTGTTGCGCCAGCGACGCACGGGCCAGTTCTTCAAAGCGCGCTTGTTCGTCAGGCGCCAAAGGCTCCTTGCGGAAGTATTCAGCATGCACTTCGCTTTGACGCAGGGAGAACTGCGCAAAGCTTTCCTTGCGCTCAGCCATGGCTGCCAACACCTGGGCCGAGGGCGTCAGGGACGGGTCCTTGACCTTGGCCAACTGGGCGTCCAGTGCCTCGCTATGTTCGGTGATGCCATGGCTCTGATCGAGCAGGGCGGCCAGCGGGGCAATCTTCTCCAGCAACTCGGCCGCCCACTCCTTCATGTCCACCGGCTGGCCGTCACGCTGCAATTGCAGGCCCGGACGGCGGCCTTCCTTGACCACGCTGAGGAAGTTGGAGCTGGCGTTGCCGCACTCGTTGTTGGCGAACAGCGGGCTGTCGTTCAGTGCGCAGTACAGCAGGAACGCGTCGAGGAAACGTGATTCCGGCAGGTCGATACCCATCGGCAAGAACGGGTTGATGTCCAGGCAGCGCACTTCGATGTACTGGATGCCGCGGGCCATCAACGCCTGGATCGGCCGCTCGCCAGTGTAGGTCACGCGCTTGGGACGGATGTTGGAGTAGTACTCGTTTTCGATCTGCAGGATGTTGGTGTTCAGCTGCACCCACTCGCCATCCTTGTGCGTGCCGACTTCAACGTACGGCGCGTAGGGCGTTGCCACCGCTTCGCGCAGGCTATCGGTGTAGCTGGCCAAGTCGTTGTAGCACGGCGTCAGGCCGGCCTGGGCATTGCTCTGGTAACCCAGGTCGCTCATGCGCAGGCTGGTGGCGTAGGGCAGGTACAGGGTGTCGGCGTCGAGGACTTCAAGCTGGTGCGAGCGCCCGCGTAAGAAGCCGGCGTCTAGGGCGGGCGAGGCACCGAACAGGTACATCAACAGCCAACTGTAGCGTCGGAAATTACGGATCAGCGCGATGTAGGCCGTGGACTGATAGTCACGGTCGGTGCCGACGAACCCTTCTGTTTCCTTGAGCAACGGCCACAACGCTTCCGGGAGGGAAAAGTTGTAGTGGATGCCTGCGATGCACTGCATGGTCTTGCCGTAACGCAGGGCCAGGCCCTTGCGGTACACGTACTTGAGCTGACCGATATTGGAGGTGCCGTAGTAGGCAATCGGTATATCTTCCTCGGCCGGCAACGGGCACGGCATCGAGGGGCTCCAGAGGTATTCGCTGCCCAGCTTGGAGTAGGCAAAGCGATGGATCTTGTCCAGGCTGCTCAGGGTCTCGGCCGGGTTGGGCAGGGCTGGGGTGATGAACTCCAGCAGAGATTCCGAGTAGTCAGTGGTGATCTGTTCGTTGGTCAACGCGGCGCCCAATGCTTCGGGGTGTGGCGTTTGTGCCAGGCGACCCTCACTGGTGACGCGCAGGCATTCGCGCTCGATGCCGTGCAAGCACTGCTCTAGCAGGGAGAGGTGTTCGCGCTTGCCGAGCAGGGCCAGGCGGCGGTTGAGAAGTTCGCTCAAGTTGGATTCCTTCACGCGTCAGTCGCCCCAATATGGGGGTGGGCAGGACGGTCTACAAGGGTGAAGTGGAAACTGGCGTGATCGCCTGGTTTTGAGTCGATTTGACCCGCTCTGAATTTGCCGACTTCACTCCATGAATTGGGCTACAGCGCAGCGAGAAAATTCCGACGCTGTTATCGTAGCGCCGAAATTAACTCAAATCGGGGGTGGGGAGCTATAGGACAGCGAACGTGCCCTGTGCTTTTGCGACAAGTCTTTCGCCTTGGTACACGTCGGCCTCGACCACCAGGGTGCGGCGACCAGTGTGGATTACTCGGCTGGTGCACAACACCTCACCGTCTTCCACGGCGCGGATATAGTTGATCTTGCATTCGATGGTGGCGCTCTGCTGGTCAAAACCATGAGCGCTGGAACACGCCAGGCCCATGGTGATGTCCACCAAGCTGAAAATCGCCCCGCCATGGAGCTTGCCCGCGCGGTTGCGCAGGTGCGGCTCCAGGGTCAGGGCCACCTCTGCAACGCCCTCTTCCAGGCGTTGCAGGCGGCAGCCGATCAGTTCGCTGAAGGCGCTCTGGGTCAAACCGGCCGGGATCTGCATCAGCGCTTCTTCAGCTGTTTAGCGTTGGCAAACAGCGACGCCATGGCGTTGTTGCTCGGCGCGGCAGTCGCGGTTTCTTTGCGCGGCGCGTTGTTCTGCGACTGGCGTGGCGCCGAACCTGGGCGTGCGCCACGGGCACCGTCGATTTTCTCGCCGGGGGTGTCGCTCATGCGCATCGACAGGCCCACGCGTTTACGCGGGATGTCCACTTCCATGACCTTGACCTTAACCACGTCACCAGCTTTCACCGCTTCACGTGGGTCCTTGATGAACTTCTCCGAAAGCGCGGAGATATGCACCAAACCGTCCTGATGCACGCCGATGTCCACGAATGCGCCGAAGTTGGTCACGTTAGTCACCACGCCTTCGAGGATCATGCCCGGTTGCAGGTCCTTGAGGTCTTCGACGCCGTCTTGGAACTCCGCGGTCTTGAACTCGGGCCGCGGGTCGCGACCCGGTTTCTCCAGCTCTTGCAGGATGTCGGTGATGGTCGGCACACCGAAGGTTTCGTCGGTGTACTTCTTCGGGTCCAGGCGCTTGAGGAACGCGGCATCGCCGATCAACGAACGGATATCGCGGTCGGTCTCGGCGGCAATGCGTTGCACCAACGGGTAGGCTTCCGGGTGAACCGCAGAGGCGTCCAGCGGGTTGTCGCCGTTCATTACGCGTAGGAAACCAGCAGCCTGTTCAAAAGTTTTTTCACCCAGGCGTGCGACTTTTTTCAGTGCAGCACGGGTTTTGAACGCGCCGTTTTCGTCGCGATGGCTGACGATGTTCTGCGCCAGGGTGGCGTTGAGGCCGGAGATTCGCGCCAGCAGGGCGACGGACGCGGTGTTCACATCCACGCCCACGGCGTTTACGCAGTCTTCCACCACCGCATCCAGGCCGCGTGCCAGTTTGAGCTGTGACACGTCGTGCTGGTACTGGCCGACGCCGATGGATTTAGGGTCGATCTTCACCAGTTCGGCCAGCGGGTCTTGCAGGCGACGGGCGATGGACACCGCGCCACGGATCGACACGTCGAGGTCCGGGAATTCCTTGGACGCCAGCTCCGACGCCGAGTACACCGAAGCGCCTGCTTCGGAGACCATGACCTTGGTCATCTTCATGGCTGGGTATTTTTTGATCAGCTCGGCGGCCAGCTTGTCGGTTTCGCGGCTGGCGGTGCCGTTGCCGATGGCGATCAGGTCCACCGCGTGCTTGGCGCACAGGGCGGCGAGGATCGCCAGGGTCTGGTCCCACTTGTTGTGCGGAACGTGCGGGTACACCGTGGCGTGGTCCAGCAGTTTGCCGGTGGCGTCGACCACCGCGACCTTGCAACCGGTGCGCAGGCCCGGGTCGAGGCCCAGGGTGGCACGCGGGCCGGCTGGTGCTGCCAACAGCAGGTCGTGCAGGTTGTGGGCGAACACGTTGATTGCCTCGGTTTCGGCGCCGTCGCGCAGCTCGCCGAGCAGGTCGGTTTCAAGGTGGGTGTAGAGCTTGACCTTCCAGGTCCAGCGCACCACTTCGCCGAGCCATTTGTCTGCCGGGCGGTTCTGGTTCTGGATGCCGAATTGTTGACCAATCATGCCTTCGCACGGGTGCATGGTGCCCGGCAGCTCGTCACCGACTTTCAACGCGGAGCTGAGAATGCCTTCGTTGCGGCCGCGGAAAATCGCCAGGGCGCGGTGGGACGGCATGCTTTTGAGCGGCTCGTCGTGTTCGAAGTAGTCGCGGAACTTGGCGCCTTCTTCCTCTTTGCCGGCGATGACGCGGGCGCTGAGGATGGCTTCTTGCTTGAGGTAGGTACGCAGTTTTTCCAGGAGGCTGGCGTTTTCGGCGAAGCGCTCCATCAGGATGTACTTGGCCCCTTCGAGGGCGGCCTTGACGTCGGCGACGCCTTTTTCAGCGTCGATGAAGCGCGTGGCTTCAGTTTCTGGCGTCAGCGACGGGTCGTTGAACAGGCCATCGGCCAAATCACCCAGGCCGGCTTCCAGGGCGATCTGGCCCTTTGTACGACGTTTCTGTTTGTATGGCAGGTAAAGGTCTTCGAGGCGGGTCTTGGTGTCGGCGAGCTTGATGTCGCGTTCCAGTTGAGGGGTCAACTTGCCCTGTTCCTCGATGCTGGCGAGGATGCTGATACGCCGTTCGTCGAGTTCTCGCAGGTAGCGCAGGCGCTCTTCCAGGTGCCGCAATTGGGTGTCGTCGAGGCTGCCGGTCACTTCTTTTCGGTAACGGGCGATGAAAGGCACCGTGGAGCCTTCATCCAGTAGAGCGACGGCCGCTTCGACCTGTTGTGGGCGTACGCCGAGTTCCTCGGCGATGCGGCTGTTGATGCTGTCCATAAAACCACCTGAAATTCTTAAAATCAGCGCGCCGGCCCGTTAAACAAGGCACGGCGAGGCTGGTTGAGCGGCCCGACTGGCGCCGCTGCCTGGGTCAAGAGGCTGGCTATTGACCCTCGAAATCGAAAAATTCACGACAAGCGGGTAAAAAAAGCCCGGCAGTAAACGGTAACGATCTGACGTTGCCCTGCACGCAGGCGCCGCATTATAACCAGCGTTCTGCCATTGGGGGGTACTGCGCCGGAGGTTGTAGGGCGCGGGTTCGCTGGCAGTAGATGAAAAATCTGCTAACAATGCACACGGTGCGTATAACGGCAGCTACGCCATAATGCGCGCCGAGATAAGAGGAGCATCCAATGAGCAGCACCGCACAAACTGCTGAAGGCGAAAAAATTCTCATCGTTGATGACGATCCCGGGCTGAGCAGCCTGCTGGAGCGTTTTTTCAACTCCAAGGGCTACCGTGCCCGCGCGGTGCCGAACACCGAGCAGATGGATCGCCTTTTGGGGCGTGAAGTCTTCAACCTGGTCGTACTCGACCTGATGCTGCCCGGCGAAGACGGCCTCACCGCGTGCAAGCGCCTGCGCGGTGCGAACAACCAGATCCCGATCATCATGCTCACTGCCAAGGGCGATGAACTGAGCCGTATCAAAGGCCTGGAACTGGGTGCTGATGACTACCTGGCCAAGCCGTTCAACCCTGATGAGCTGATGGCGCGGGTCAAGGCCGTGTTGCGTCGCCAGGCACCGGCGGTACCGGGCGCACCGGGCAGCGAAGACGAAAGCGTCACCTTTGGCGACTACGAACTGTCGCTGGCCACCCGTGAGCTCAAACGCGGTGAAGAAGTACACATGCTCACCACCGGTGAATTCGCAGTGCTCAAGGCCTTGGTGATGAACGCTCGCCAACCGCTGACCCGTGACAAGCTGATGAACCTGGCCCGTGGCCGGGAGTGGGACGCCTTGGAGCGCTCCATTGATGTGCAGATTTCCCGACTGCGCCGGATGATCGAGCCGGACCCGTCCAAGCCGCGGTATATCCAGACGGTATGGGGTGTGGGTTATGTGTTCGTGCCGGATGGCACCGCAACCAAGTGACCGATGATTTGCAGGGGCGGGTATCCTGGCGTTTGACTCCATGAGGGTCGACGGGATGCCCGGCGTCTGCAATTCTGCGAGCACCGCTCGTTCCTGCAAGGTGTGCAGCTTTCATCTATGAAAACCCCGCTGTGGTTCCCACAAAGTTTCTTCTCCCGCACCCTCTGGCTGGTGCTTATTGTCGTTCTGTTTTCCAAGGCACTTACGCTGGTTTATCTGCTGATGAACGAAGACGTGCTGGTAGACCGGCAGTACAGCCATGGCGTCGCCCTGACGTTGCGTGGTTATTGGGCGGTAGACCCTGAGAACCGCGAAAAGGTAGCCAAGGCATCGACCCTGACTCGGGTTGACGGCGCCGGTGTGCCTGAAGGCGAACAACATTGGCCTTACAGCGAAATTTACCAGCGCCAGATGCAGGCCGAATTGGGCGCCGACACCGAAGTGCGCCTGCGTATGCATGTTTCGCCTGCGTTGTGGGTGCGAGCGCCCAGCCTGGGGGATGCGTGGATCAAGGTTCCGCTTTATCCGCACCCGCTGCGCGGGCAAAAAATCTGGAACGTGTTGGGTTGGTTCCTGGCCATTGGCTTGCTCTCAACGGCGTCTGCGTGGATTTTCGTCCGCCAGCTCAACCAACCCCTCAAACGCCTGGTGTTTGCCGCTCGCCAACTGGGCCAGGGGCGCAGTGTGCGCCTGCCGGTCAGCGACACCCCTAGTGAGATGACGGAGGTGTACGGCGCCTTCAACCAGATGGCGGAAGATGTCGAACAGGCCGGACGCGAGCGCGAGTTGATGCTGGCGGGCGTGTCCCATGACTTGCGCACACCCTTGACGCGATTGCGTTTGTCCCTGGAACTGATGGGTGACCATACCGACCTCACCGATGACATGGTGCGCGACATCGAAGACATGGACGCCATCCTGGACCAGTTCCTGGCGTTCATCCGCGACGGGCGGGATGAGGTGGTCGAGGAGGTCGACCTCACCGACCTCGTGCGTGAGGTGGTTGCGCCCTATAACCAGAACGGTGAGCAGGTGCGCACGCGCCTGGAGCCGATCCAGCCGTTCGCCTTACGCCGGGTGTCGATGAAGCGCCTGCTGAACAACTTGATTGGCAACGCCTTGCACCATGCCGGTTCCGATGTAGAAGTGGCGGCGTACGTTTCTGGCGACAGTGCCGCCCCTTACGTGGTGCTGAGCGTGATGGACCGTGGCACAGGAATCGATCCGGCGGAACTGGAAGGTATCTTCAACCCCTTCACCCGTGGCGACCGAGCCCGAGGTGGCAAGGGCACCGGGTTGGGGTTGGCTATTGTGCGGCGGATTGCGTCGATGCATGGCGGCAATGTTGAGTTGCGCAACCGGGAAGGCGGTGGGTTGGAAGCACGAGTGCGGCTGCCGCTGGGGTTGATGTTGCCTAGAGACGCTGTCTAACAAGCAATATGAATGCAAATGTGGGAGCTGGCTTGCCTGCAATGAGGACGGCACATTCAACATCGTTGTTGACTGAGCTACCGCTATCGCAGGCAAGCCAGCTCCCACAGGTGTTTTGTGATGGGTGGTAGGTGGGGGTCTTCAGCCCTTGCCCTTGGTCCGAGTCATATTCGGCCCGCCGTTCTTCTCCAGATGCTGAATGATGATCCCCGCCACATCCTTACCGGTGGTGGTCTCGATCCCTTCCAGGCCTGGCGATGAGTTCACTTCCATCACCAGCGGGCCATGGTTGGAGCGCAGGATGTCCACACCCGCCACACTCAGCCCCATCACCTTGGCCGCCCGCAGCGCGGTCATGCGTTCTTCCGGGGTGATCTTGATCAGGCTGGCGCTGCCGCCACGGTGCAGGTTGGAGCGGAACTCACCGGGCTTGGCCTGGCGCTTCATGGCCGCAATCACCTTATCGCCCACCACGAAGCAGCGAATGTCCGCGCCGCCAGCTTCCTTGATGTATTCCTGCACCATGATGTTCTGCTTGAGGCCCATGAACGCCTCGATCACCGACTCCGCTGCCGTTGCTGTTTCACACAGCACCACGCCGATGCCCTGGGTACCTTCCAGCACCTTGATCACCAGCGGTGCGCCGTTGACCATCTCGATCAGGTCGGGAATGTCATCCGGGGAGTGGGCAAAACCGGTGACCGGCAGGCCGATGCCCCGGCGCGACAGCAGTTGCAGGGAGCGCAGCTTGTCCCGCGAGCGCGCAATGGCCACGGATTCATTCAGCGGAAACACCCCCATCATTTCAAACTGACGCAACACCGCGCAGCCATAAAACGTCACCGAAGCGCCGATACGCGGGATCACCGCATCAAAGCCTTCCAGGGGTTTGCCTCGGTAGTGGATCTGCGGCTTGTGACTGGCAATGTTCATGTAGGCACGCAACGTGTCGATCACTACCATTTCATGGCCACGCTCAGTGCCGGCCTCGACCAGGCGGCGGGTGGAATACAGACGCGGGTTTCGCGACAGCACAGCAATCTTCATGCAGCACCTGGGGCAGAAATAGTGGAGACCGGGAACACCGGCTTGTCTTGAACGTACTTGAGGCCCGGATTGACCACCAACTGGCCGTCAATCAGCGCCTTGGAGCCCAGTAGCAGGCGGTAACGCATGGCTTTGCGACAGGCGAGGGTGAACTCCACCCGCCATACCCGATCACCCAGGGCCAGGGTGGTACTGATCACGTAGCGCACCTGCGCATGGCCGTTGGAGCTCTTGATGGTTTTCATCGTCACCAGGGGCGCTTCACAGCGGCGGTGACGCAGTTGCACCACGCTGCCAAGGTGAGCGGTAAAACGCACCCACTTTTCACCGTCGCGCTCAAAGGGCTCGATATCGGTGGCGTGCAGGCTTGAGGTGCTGGCGCCGGTGTCGATCTTCGCGCGCAGGCCCGCCACTCCCAAGTCGGGAAGTGCCACCCACTCACGCAGACCTACAACGGTCAAATGGTCAAATGTCTTCAATAGGGTTAACCGGTCAATTTGCCCAGGCTTGAGGAGATACCTCAGCCAACGCTTTGAATGCAGGCTTGGCGAACCAGAAACCCTGCATCAGAAATATTCCGCAGTCGGATAGGAAGTCGCGCTCGCCGGCACTTTCGATGCCTTCGGCGATGACAGTAACCCCCAACTGCTCACAGATTGTGACAATCCCCCGGACGATCACCTGACGGACACGATCCTGGTCGACATCGCGAATCAGCGCCATGTCGAGCTTGATCAAATCAGGTTGGAAATCGGCCAGCAGGTTCAGCCCCGAATAGCCCGCACCGAAGTCGTCGATGGCGGTCTTGAAGCCGAATTCGCGGTATTCACGCAGAATATTCGTCAAATGGCGATAGTTATCTACATGCTCGCTTTCCAGGGTCTCGAAAATCAGCCGGTCCAGTGGGAAATTGTGCGCCCGGGCGGCCTCCAGAGTGCTGCGGATACACAGCTCCGGGCGATATACGGCATTGGGCATGAAGTTGATGGAAAGGTGAGTCTGCATACCCAGGGCGGCGGCACCGGCGATGGCCTTGGTCCGGCAGCGCTGGTCGAAGCGGTAGCGATTGGTTTCGTTGACCTGAGCCAGCACCGACAGCGCGCCCTCTCCCTGTGTACCGCGCACCAAGGCTTCGTGGGCGAAAATAGAATGATCGCGCAGGTCTACGATAGGCTGGTAGGCGAACGCAAAATCGAACCCCAGCGGCTCGCTTTGCTGGCAACCCACGCACCGCTGGTTGGGCGAGGTGAGTGAAATAGGAAAGTCGGTCACGGCGTATCCTCGCGAAAACAGGGTGCTACCTGGCGTATCTTAGGTGAGCCTTGGGGTTTATGCGTCGAAGGGTTTCAACGGTAAAGTTGCGACATTTTTCAGAGCGAGGAATTCAAGTGGCTCAAAAGCAGGAAGAGCAAGAGAAGGTCCGGTTGGACAAGTGGTTGTGGGCAGCCCGGTTCTACAAGACCCGCGCCCTGGCCAAGGCGGCTATAGAGAGCGGCAAGGTGCACCATCGCGGCGAGCGCTGCAAACCGGGCAAGGAACCACTCGTCGGTGACGAGTATCAGATTCGTACAGGTTTTGATGAAAAAACCATCGTGGTGCAGGCACTTTCCATCGTACGCCGCGGCGCGCCTGAAGCGCAGGCGCTGTATGCGGAAACCGAAGCCAGTATCGCCAAGCGTGAGAACGCTGCGGCCATGCGCAAGGCGGGTGCTTCAGGCTTGACCACCGATGGCAAGCCGAGCAAGAAGCAGCGCCGCGATCTGTTCAAATTCCGCGGCAGCGGCAATGACGATTGATTGCACGAATCGCCTATGCAAACTCGATCAAAAGTGGGAGCAAGCAAGCCCGCTCCCACTTTTAGCCCTGAGGAGTTACGCAGTTGTGCGCATCACACTCAACCGCCCAATAACGGGCAACTTGCTCAGTAGCCCGAAAAGCGGCGCCGTCATGCGCAACAAGGCGCCCGACACCTTCGCCGCAAACGGCGTGTAATATCCCCAGCCCAACGCCAGCAGCGCCAGCAGTACGCCACCGATGTAGTCGTCCTGTCCCCAATGCGCGCCCGCGACCAGCCGCGGCATCATGAACAGCAGCGCCAGGCCCCAGATCACCAGCACCTGGCCGATGCGCTTGGCAAATACGGTCATGAACATCCCCCAGATCAACAGCACCGAAGCGTGGTCGCCGGGGAAGCTCTGGCTCGAACGGTCCTTCAATTCCCAGGTTTTCTCCAGCCCTGGGAAAAAGTCGCTCATTTGAATCGCGCCGCTGATGACCATCGACGGGCTACTGTGCTGCCAGCCCATGTGCGCCGCGAGTTTGGAGAACAGCATGCGGATAAACAGCAACAGCAGCAGGATGCCAAGGAAGCCAAAAAACGCCTGGCGCACCTGCACGGCCTTGAACACCCAGTCGCCGCGAATCAGCAGTGCCAGCAAGATCACGCCGACCACTGCATCAAACGGCCGCAGGCTGGCCACGGCCCATACATGCAACCAGGTCGAGTTTGTGGCCAATGGGCCATTGAGCAGGTGAAACAGCCACTCGTCGAAAATTACACAGAGCATCTGGCCCGTGGGCCACAGCCAAAAACACAGCAGCCCGATAGCGAGTAGATTGCAAAGAGCCCATCGCCGGAGGTTCCAGTTGGCTTGGAACAAACCCGGATTGTTCATAAACTGTCCCTCATCGCTCTATTGTGCTCCTTGAATTCAGGAGAAGTCGCACCAAGATGGTGCTAAAGCGTTTAATTTTATAAACCTTGTAATCATTTTGTCATCACTTCAGATACCCAGACCTATGACTGATCTACCGGATACCGACTTCACCCAACGCTTCATCTTCGATGAGAGCGATGCCCGCGGCGAGATGGTTTCGTTGGAGCTCAGCTATGCCGAAGTCCTTGCCAAACACGCCTATCCGGAGCCGGTCGCGCAATTGCTCGGCGAGTTGATGGCCGCCGCGGCGCTGCTGGTGGGCACCATGAAGTTCGACGGTTTGCTGATCTTGCAGGCGCGTTCCGAAGGGCCGGTGCCCATGTTGATGATCGAGTGCTCGAGCGAGCGCGAGATCCGTGGCCTGGCTCGTTATGACGCTGAGCAGATTGCTGCAGACGCTACCCTGGCCGACCTGATGCCCAACGGCGTCCTGGCACTGACTGTCGACCCGACCGAAGGCCAGCGCTACCAGGGTATTGTCGACCTCGACGGCCAGACCCTGTCGGAATGCTTCACCAACTACTTCGTCATGTCCCAGCAAGTGGGCACCAAGTTCTGGCTTAACGCCGACGGCAAGCGCGCTCGCGGTTTGCTGGTGCAACAACTGCCGGCCGATCGCATCAAGGATGAGGATGACCGTGCCGAAAGCTGGCGGCATATCATCGCCCTGGCCGACACCTTGAAGGCCGAAGAACTGCTGGGCCTGGACAACGAAACCATCCTGCACCGCCTCTACCACGAAGAAGCCGTGCGCCTGTTCGACGCACAAGGCCTGCGCTTCAATTGCAGCTGCTCGCGCGAGCGTTCCGGCAACGCGCTGGTCAGTCTGGGCCTGGAAGATGCGCAAAATCTGGTGGTGGAACACGGCGGCCATATCGAGATCGACTGCCAGTTCTGCAACCAGCGCTACCTGTTCGATGCGGCTGATGTAGCGCAATTGTTCGCTGGCGCAGGCAGCGACACCCCTTCCGACACCCGCCACTAAAACGTTTAAGCACAGGTAAATCACCTGACAAACGCCGGATTAGAGGTGTTCTGACGGGAGGGCCCTACTCTTTTTGGGCTTTTCTGGCATAATCCGGCCCACTTTTTTCGCGGTAGTAGTGCGCAACTTTCTACTACAAAACGTTTGGAGCACTCGGCCATAGGCCGACGGGGAACCTCATGACGCAAGCCAATAACGCCGTATACACCGATCTGAGTGTTGACGATCTGGTCAAAGAAGCCCTGCAGCGCGGTGAAGGCGTGCTTGCCGATACTGGCGCGCTGGTCGTAGAAACCGGTCATCGCACCGGTCGTTCGCCGGTTGACCGTTTCATCGTTGAAGAGCCTTCCACCCAGGACGCCATTGCCTGGGGCCCGATCAACCGCAAGTTCCCGGCCGACAAGTTCGATGCTCTGTGGGCTCGCGTCGAGGCCTTCAACAACGCGCAAGAGCATTTCGTTTCCCATGTTCACGTAGGGGCTGCAGAAGACCACTACCTGGCCGTGAAAATGACCACCCAGACTGCCTGGCAGAACCTGTTCGGTCGTTGCCTGTTCATCAACCCGGCCCAGTACAACCCGGCCGGTCGTGACGAGTGGCAAGTGCTCAACGTGGCCAACTTCGAGTGCGTGCCAGAGCGTGACGGCACCAACTCCGACGGTTGCGTGATCCTCAACTTCGCCCAGAAAAAAGTACTGATTGCCGGCATGCGTTACGCCGGTGAAATGAAAAAAGCCATGTTCTCGGTCCAGAACTTCCTGCTGCCGGCTGCTGACGTGCTGCCAATGCACTGCGCCGCCAACATTGGCGAAGCAGGCGACGTGACCCTGTTCTTTGGTCTGTCCGGCACTGGCAAGACCACCCTGTCGGCCGACGAAAGCCGTTACCTGATCGGTGACGACGAGCACGGCTGGGGCGAAGGCGTGGTGTTCAACATCGAAGGCGGTTGCTATGCCAAGTGCATCGACCTGTCCGAGAAGAACGAGCCCGTTATCTGGAAAGCCATCAAGCATGGCGCGGTGCTGGAAAACGTCGTGATCGACGAGGCCAAGCACGCCGACTACGCCGACGTCAGCCTGACCCAGAACAGCCGTGCCGCCTACCCGCTGGAGCACGTTGCCAAGCGTTCCGAAAAGAACCTGGGCGGCGAGCCAAACGCGGTGATCTTCCTGACTTGCGACCTGACCGGCGTACTGCCGCCTGTGTCGATCCTCAGCGAAGAACAAGCGGCCTACCACTTCCTGTCCGGCTACACCGCTCTGGTGGGCTCGACCGAAATGGGTTCGGGCAGCGGCATCAAGTCGACGTTCTCCACCTGCTTCGGCGCACCGTTCTTCCCGCGCCCGGCCGGCGAATACGCAGAGCTTCTGATCAAGCGCATCCGTGGTTTCGGCTCCAAGGTCTACCTGGTCAACACCGGCTGGACCGGCGGCGGCTACGGCGTCGGCAAACGCTTCAACATCCCGACCACTCGCGGCGTGATTGCAGCGATCCAGAGCGGCGCGTTGATCGGTGCGCAAACCGAACACCTGGACACCATCAACCTCGACGTGCCATTGGCCGTACCGGGCGTTGAAACCGGCCTGTTGAACCCACGCAACACCTGGGCTGACAAGGCTGCCTACGACGAAGCGGCGAAGGCGCTGGCTGGCCTGTTCATCGAAAACTTCAAGAAGTTTGAAGTCAGCGATGCGATCAAGGCGGCGGGTCCTAAGTTGTAAGATTCGCTGGTTGTAAAAAAGCCGCCTCTTAAGCAGGCGGCTTTTTTATGGGCGAACGATTAGTCGGCGATGTGCAGTACCACTGCACCGACCAGCACCAGCACGACGCCTGCCACCTGCACCGCTGACAATCGTTCCTTGAAAAACACAAACCCCAGGATCGCCGCAATCCCTCCCGACAGCGTACTGATCACCGTCACCACCGACACCGAGCCGGCCATCGCGCCCCACGAAAACGCCGAGAACCCGCCGAGGTTCATCAAGCTCGCACCGGTCAACGTCGCGCAGTTTTTCAGTGGCGGGATCTTCAGGCCATCCTTGATCTTCAGCACCATCACCACCAGCACGCACAGGCCCACGAGGTAACCCAGCCACAACATGCTGATCGGCCCCAACGCCGGCAGTGTGTAGCGGCCTTGCAGCCAGAAACTGGTGCCGTACAAGGTTGCGGCGAACATGGCGTAGGCAATCGACAGGCGCGGGTTGTTGTGGGGCGTACCGTTGTCCTCGTGGATGCTGGACAGCACAACGCCGATCACGCACAAAGCGATGCAGCCCAGTTGTACCAGGCTGATGTGCTCACCGCTGGCCCAGGACAGCAGAGTGGTCACCACTCCATACGACGTCACCAGCGGCGCGACGATGGCCGCTTTGCCCAAGGCAAAGGCTTTGGACAGCGCAAGCGCGCCGGACACCGTCAGCAGGGCGGCGGCGATACCCAGGAGCCAGACGCTTAAAGGCGCACCAAGGGATTTGAAAAAGAAGGCCGGGAAAATGACCAGCAGGAGCGTCATGATCAAAAAGCCAAGCGCTTGGCCGAAATACACTGCGCGTTTAACGCCAACGGCGCGGGCGTTGAGGCCCACCAGAAAGTCCGTGCCGCCCCAGAGCAGGGCGGCCAGCAGGCCCATTGTTACGTCCATGTAAGGTCCTTGTTTGTATACCGATCGCCAGCTTGGCGCAGTCCCAATGTGGGATCGGGCTTGCTCGCGAATGCAATGTATCTGTAACGTAAATATTGGCTGACACGCCGCATTCGCGAGCAAGCCCGATCCCACATTTTGTGCTCAGTGTTGCTCAGGTCAGCTAAGGTTTTCCAGCGTTTGCGTGTCCCAGCTATGGGTCTTGATCGCCAGGTAGAGCATGCCGATGGTCAACGGGATCTTGTCGCCACGGCCTTTGGCGCGACGCTTCAGGAACACGTCGAACACCGGCGGCTGGAAGTAACGATAAGCGTCGTAGTCGCTTAGGTCGACCCGGAAATCCTGTTCCAGCGCCTCCATGAATTGCTTGGCCTCAACGCCATCGCAAGCAAGGTCGAAGTTGAGCGAGGTTTGCAGGCTAATGGTCTTGTGTTTCGGCAGACCGATTTCTTCATGCAGCAATTGCAGGAGTTGCTGCATGACAGGGTCTTCGGGGAAGTTGGGGGCCAGGTTCATGGTTGGGGTGCGTAGGAGTGGGTGAGGAGGCTTTTTACGTTGCAGGCGGTATTTGTTTCGCGTGATGAAGAGAGCCAAGCCTATCAAAAACAAGGCCAGGGGAAGAAGTTGAATGTTCAGGACAATGGCGATGTAGGGTAGCCAGAACAACAGAAGCAGTCCCGTTACGATGAAGGTAACGGCGAAACGCGTTCTTAACGTGCAGTCAGTGATTTTGTAATACAGCAGCAGATGGAGAGCGAATAATAGCGCTGTTTGTAGGTAAAGCCATTGACTAAAATTCATCTGGAGTACACATGCATTGAGACGCTTGAGCGCTGCGGGCCTATGCCACCGCTGACCTGAGCATCCAGGCCAATGACGATGTCTGCGCTGTGAAAGTTGCGGATCCTGCGATAAATCAAGTTGATAGGAGGTTATTTTCAGTCGGCTACGCGTAACTGGTATAGAGGGTTGAACGGGTATTTGAAGCAGTTTGGGAAACGGACGACGTGACGTTTGGCGGTGTCTTACAAAAGCCTCCGGCATTTATGGCTTGCAACGATGTAATGGGTAAAGCTGATCAATTGTAGGAGCGAGCTTGCTCGCGAAAAACTCAGGGGCGCCGCGTTTTTTCTGATTTACCGCGTCATCGTTGGCGATTTTCGCGAGCAAGCTCGCTCCTACACAGGTGTTGCTTAGACTTGCGCTTGTTCAGGTTGCAGCTGAACGTGTTGCGCGGCTTCCAACAAATCACAGCCGTCCTGAACGAGCAGGTACAGCGCATTAATGATGTGGGAAATGTCTTTGAGGTCGGCGTGGTCGAAGGTCAGGCAGGAGAAGGTTTCCAGTAAGTCGCTGGCAGCGCGGATACGCTGGTGGGCGGCCGATTGGATATCTTCAGCTTTGGCTGCAGTGTCTATGACAAGAGGGTGGGTGGCGGTGAAGTTGGTGCGTAGCTGACGATAGCGGTCCATCGTTTCAGGTATTTGCATTTGAACGTACTCGGTTTGCTGTTAGGTAACCGACATCACCGTGGCCAAACGGTGGGTGGCGGACTGTGCGCGGGTTGGCCAGCCGGAAACAGCAATCCGACACGTCCGAAGACGTCCCACACACAGCCGCCATAGCAGTGCGTTACGAGACGATAGACGCTCGCAAGGCAAGTAATGGCACTTATGTGTGCTGTTTTCAGGTGACCAAACCCGGTCGCTGAATTGGCAGCGACGAGCCGAACCTTAAAAGTGAGTTTGTTCTCGAGCAATAAACAGATAGTTTAGTCGTTCGAAGTTCGATCAAGCACTCAGAGGCCTACCGATACACCGCTCAAAAATCGCTTCCAATCCCCGATAGTCACACGCCACCGCGTCAATATTCGCGGGTATCCAGGCCGCATGTTTTACCAGCCACCAATTCACCGAAAACCCCGCATTCACGATGATCTGTTCAAACAGGATCCGCTGCGCCCGTCCATTCCCCTCGCGGAAGGGGTGAATGACGTTCAGGTCGCCATAAGCTTCAGCGATTTGGCGCACAAGATCAGCCTGAGTCGCACCGACATACCAATTGGCGTCTTGCATATGCCGGACGATTTTCGCCGCTTCTGGTGGAATACGCTCCGGGGTGCAAAACAGCGTGTCGCCTTTCTGGATGTTGACGCTGCGCAGTTCGCCGGCCCAGTCATAAATGTCACCGAACAGTATGCGGTGAATGTGTTGCAGGCGATCAAGGTCGTAGGGCGGCGGAAAGAGTGGAAGGTTGCCTATGGCGATTTCGGATAATTCCCGCTCGGCCTGGTGCAGGCGTGCTTCATCGAGTAAATCGAGGCGGTTGCGCAGGATGCTGCTACTGGGATAGCAGTACGGGTCCTGGCCCACCCCGTATTTGTCGAGCATCAGCGTGAGGTGTTGCGGTACTTGGCAAGGACGGCTTCGCGTGTCGGCAGGGGTTTTTCGACGTCGGTCGGTTGGGTATCGAACCCTTCCAGGCGCAGGCTGGCCAGGTAATTGGAACGGCGGATCTTGTGATAGTGATCCTGTTTTTGCTCAAACGTCAGTTCGCTCATCGCTGCGTCCTCTTGGAAAGCAAGGCTTGATTGTAGCGCAATGCGTAGCTCGGTAGGCGGGATAAAAACCCCGTCACAATCTGTATAAAAAATCTGCCAGCGAGCTCATTTCAGCGTATGTTTCACCGCAAAATCTTGTAGGGCGATTCCGCCCACTACTTAAAGGGAGTTAAGCATGGGTTTGCTGCGTGTCGCCTCGGCGATGTCTTTGTGTGCGGTGGCGTTTTCTGTCCAGGCCGAGCAGTTGCCGATTGAGGTGCTGAGCGCGGTGGTCAAGGACCAGAAAATCGCCGATGCCGAAGTTTTGCTGCAACGTAACGGCGCACAGAACGTGGTGGGCCGTACCAACGCGCAAGGCCAGGTCACGCTGACCAGTGAGGCGGCTGACGATGCCAGCAACCTGCTGATCATCAAGAAGCCTGGCTATTCCAACCTGGTGGTGAAGTGCCCGTGCAAGGGCATGACCTATGCCATCAGCCCGGTGATGGAAAACCTCGACGGCCTGCGTGTGGTGTTGACCTGGGGCAAGGCTCCGCGTGACCTCGATTCCCATATGATCTTCCCCGGCAATAACATCTTCTTCAACAATAAAAAGGGCACCGACGCCGAACTGGACGTGGATGACACCGACAGCTATGGCCCGGAGACCATCACCCTGCAGAAAAAGCATTACGGCGAAAGCTACGTCTATGCCGTGCACGACTATTCCAACAGCGGCTCTCCCACCTCCAGCGAGTTGTCCAACAGTGAGGCCAAGGTGTTCGTGTATATGGGGCAATCCCTGGTACGCACCTACTATGTGCCGCAGAACCGCACCGGCAACCTTTGGACCGTATTCCGCATGACCGGCAGTGGTGACTTCCAGGACATCAATACCTTCACCGGCGTGAGAGTCGGCGCCGAAGATGTGCTCAACGAGGTCAAGCCGTTGCTGGATGACAGCGTGGCCGTCACCGCCGTGACGGTGAGCTCGTCGGTACAGGCCGATGCGAAAAAGCTGAACCTCAAGGGCGAAGCGGCCTACCAGGCCGGTAACCTGGACCAGTCCATCGACTTCTTCCGTCAAGCCATCGAGCTGGATAACAGCTTCGGCAAGGCTTACGGCAACCTGGGCCTGGCGTATCAGAAAGCCGGCAATACTGCGGAGTCGATCTGGGCCAACCGCAAGGCTATCGCCCTGGCCACCGGTACCAATGCCGCGACCGTGCGTGCCGGTGCCTACTACAACATTGCACGCATCTATGAAGCGGCCGGCCAGTTCCCGGATGCGTTGCGTCATTACCAGTTGGCCAAAGAGCAAAAGGCCAACCCGGTGTATGACACGGCGATTGAGCGGGTGCAGAACCGCTGATTCAGCTGTAGCTCGGTTGTGAAATGTGGGGGAGGGCCCGCCAGCTCCCACATTTTTGTCTGCTACGTCCTGCTACTTTCTCGGAAAATTCCCACTTCGGCCCTGGGCCATCCCTCCCCCTGTGTATCATCCTGTCTCTTTTTTCCTTGCGACCTTTCTCGATTCGCCGAACTTACTGGGCTACGTTTTTAAGCCACGTTCAGCGGTCAATGGAGTGACAGCCTTATGCACGACACCCTCCAGCAGGTCTTTGGTTACCCACACTTTCGCTTGGGCCAGGAAGAGACGGTCAGCGCCGTGCTGGCTGGGCGTTCTGCCGCCGCCATTTTCCCTACGGGGTCGGGCAAATCCTTGTGTTACCAGTTGTCGGCCGTGTTGCTGCCGCACCTGACGCTGGTGGTGTCGCCGTTGCTGGCATTGATGCAGGACCAGTTGGGTTTCCTGCAGCGCCATGGCATTTCGGCGGGCAGTATCGATTCGGCCCAGAGCCGTGATGAAGCCAATGATGTCATGGCCCGTGCGCGATCGGGCGAGCTCAAGATCCTGATGATTTCCGTGGAGCGTTTGAAGAACGAGCGTTTCCGTAATTTCCTGAACAGCGTGCAGATCTCGTTGCTGGTGGTGGACGAGGCGCACTGTATTTCCGAATGGGGCCACAACTTCCGCCCGGATTATTTGAAACTGCCGGACTACCAGCGCCAGTTCAACATCCCGCAGGCGCTATTGCTGACGGCCACGGCCACACCCAAGGTGATCGCCGACATGCAGGCCAAGTTCGCCATTGCTGCCGAGGATGTGGTGACCACGGGCTTCTATCGCTCCAACCTCAACCTGCTGGTGGAACCGGTCAGCGGCCACGACAAACGCCGCAGGCTGGTGGAGTGGATGAAAGCGCGGGCCAACCAGCCGAGTATCGTCTACGTCACCTTGCAGAAAACCGCCGAGCAGATTGCCGAGCATCTGAACCGCCACGGCATTCAGGCCGAGGCTTATCACGCGGGGTTACCCCACGAAAAGCGCGAAGGCATCCAGCAGCGTTTCATGGGCGGGCGTTCCAATTGCATTGTCGCAACCATCGCGTTTGGCATGGGCATCGACAAGAGTGACATCCGCAATGTCGTGCACTTCGACTTGCCCAAGTCCATCGAGAACTACAGCCAGGAGATCGGCCGCGCCGGGCGTGACGGGCAGCCGTCGGATTGCCTGGTGTTGGCCAACCGCGACAGCCTCAATGTGCTGGAAAACTTTGTGTACGGTGACACGCCGGAGCAGGAAGGCATTCGTCGTGTGCTGGAGGAGTTGCAGGCCGCGCGTAGCGAAGGGCAGTGGGAGTTCTTGCTCAGGTCGCTGTCGGACCACAGCAATATTCGCGAGCTGCCGCTCAAGACGCTCCTGGTGCAATTGGAGCTCAAGGGCGTGATCGCACCGCGCTATGCGTTTTATGCGGAATACCGGTTCAAATACCTGATCGAGCCCGAGGCCTTGCTGGCGCGCTTTTCTGGCGAACGGCAGCAGTTTGTCGCGGCGATCATCCAGGTGTGCAAGCGCGCTAAAACCTGGGCGACGGTCGATTTCGATGCACTTTATCAACAGCACAATGCCGAGCGTAGCCGGGTGGTGAAGGCACTGGATTATTTTCAGGAGCAGGGCCTGATCGAGCTCGAAAGCAAGCAGATGACTGAGGTCTACAGTTTGCTCGACACTCATTTCGACCCGCACGCGTTAAGCGCCGAGTTATACACAGGCTTCAAGCAGCATGAGGTGACGGAGGTCGCGCGGATCCACACTATGCTCGACCTGTTCGCCACTGAGCACTGCCTGGGGCAACGCCTGGCGCGCTACTTTGATGATGAAAATGCGCCCCAGCGTTGCGGGCATTGTTCGGTGTGCTACGGCCAGGTTGCCCATCTGCCGGCACCGCCGAGCCTGCCGTCGCTTGTGGATAAAAACTTCATGGGGCTGTGCGGTGATTTTATCCACAGGCATCATGAGTACACGGGGCAATTGCCGAATGCGGAGCGTTTGACGCGTTTTCTTGGCGGTATCAGCGTACCGTTGTTTACCAAGTTGAAGGCGCGGGGCATTCCCGGTTTTGCTGCGCTGGAAGACTATCCCTACGCCGAGGTGCGCGACTGGGCCCATGCTCAATTGGATCAACTTTGACGAGACTTGCCGATGCCTGACTCAACGCCTGTGCGCGACGATTACCGCCACTTCCAGCCGATCACCACGCGTTGGCACGACAACGATGCCTACGGCCATGTGAATAACGTCACCTACTACAGCTTCTTCGACACCGCCGTTAATACCTACCTGATCGAACAGGGCGGGCTGGATATTCATGACGGTGAGGTGGTGGGGTTTGTGGTGAGTTCGGCCTGCGATTACTTCGCCTCGATTGCTTTCCCTGAGCGCATTGAAATCGGCCTGCGGGTAGGCAAGCTGGGCAATAGCTCGGTGCAGTATGAACTGGCGGTATTCAAGGCGGGCGAGCAGGAGGCGTGTGCGGCGGGGCGCTTTGTCCATGTGTTTGTGGACCGAGCGTCGAACCAGCCAGTGCCGATTCCGGGGATGTTGCGCGAGGCGATGCAGCGCTTGTTGGTTTGAGGCACCTACAAGCAACCCAGACCAAATGTGGGAGTCGGGCTTGCCCGCGATGGCGCAGTATCAGGCAATACCTCTAAACCTGATTCACTGCTATCGCGGGCAAGCCCGGCTCCCACACTGGATGTGTTCGTCAGAGCACGTATTGATCAGTCGCGATAACGATGCTTGTTCTTGCGATGCCCATAGGCATGGCCGCGGCCTGGGTGGCCATCGCGGTAGTAGCGACGATCGTCACGGTCGCGATCGCGGTAATGGCGGCTGTCGCGATCACTTTCGTTACCCATGTAGTTGCCCAGCGCGCCGCCCGCGCCACCGCCGGCTGCTGAGCCGACCAATGCACCGGTACTGCCGCCGACGCTGCGACCCAAGACGTTGCCGCCGGCTGCGCCCAGTGCGCCACCGATGGCGGCTTCGCCACGGCTACGCTTGTCTGCGCCGACCGCGCTACCGCCAGCGCCGCGCCGATGGTCGAACCGGTATTGCCGCCCAACTGCTGGCCGACAACGGAACCTAGAACCCCACCCAATGCGCCGCCTACACCGGCTTCGGTGGTGCCGCCAGCCATGGCTGCGCCACTGACCAGGCCAAGGGACAACAAGAGAATCGAGGAGAACTTCATTCAGGGAAACCTCAAGGGATGACGGCGCGATCCTGAGGTTGTATCGAGCCGCTGACAATCGAAATCCGACCGGCGGCAGAGGTTGTATACAATTTGCTAAGTTACTGTTTTGTATCGGGAACTTAAGTCGTTTTTACAGGTCTTTAACTACTTCGGAAGGGCCGCTTTTATGCAAAAGCGGCCCTTTTTTTGTGCCTGCAGAATGTGCGGTGATTGTGCTGGCCTCTTCGCGGGCAAGCCCGCTCCCACACGGGGATGGGTTCACAATTGAGAATGTGTGAACCGATCTAATGTGGGAGCGGGCTTGCCCGCGAAAGCGGTAGTTCAAGCAACACATATCTCGGATCAAGTCAGGCCGAGCGCGCCATGATCAACCCACTGTCACTCGCCGCTTCCAAGCGAATCGCAACAAACTTCGACGTTGGCGTATGGCTACCGTCGCCAGTGCTTTCCAATGGCACCAACGGGTTCACTTCCGGGTAGTAAGCCGCCGCCTGACCCGCCGGAATATCAAACGCCAGCAGCGTAAAGCCTTTCACACGGCGCTCACGACCGTCTTCCCACAGCGACACGATGTCTGCCTTCTGCCCCGGCTTGAAGCCCAGGCGGATGATGTCGGCTTCGTTGACGAACAGCACGTCACGCTGGCCTTTGACCCCGCGATAACGGTCGTCCAGGCCATAGATGGTGGTGTTGTACTGATCATGGGAGCGCATCGACTGCATGATCAGGTCCGGCACCCGGCCCGTGGCGTGGGTGCGTTCGTGGATCAGGTCTTTGGGCAAGATGTTCGGGCGGAAGTTGGCGCGGCCCGACGGGGTGTTCCAACGGCGTGCGCCGGCGGAGTTGCCCAGGTAGAAGCCACCTGGGTGTTTGATCTTCTCGTTGAAGTCCTTGAAGCCTGGGATGGTGTCGGCGATCAGGTCGCGGATGCGCCCGTAGTCAGCCACCAGCCAGTTCCAATCCACGGGCTTGCTGCCCAGGGTGGCGGCAGCAATGCCCGCCAGGATCGCCGGCTCGGACTTCATCAGTTTCGACAACGGTTGCAGTTGGCCGTTGGAGCCGTGGACCATGCTGAACGAGTCTTCCACCGTCACCGCTTGCGGGCCGTCGGCCTGAATGTCGATGTCGGTGCGGCCCAGGCACGGCAGGATCAACGCGTCTTTACCGTGCATCAGGTGGCTGCGGTTGAGCTTGGTGCTGATCTGCACGGTCAGGTCGCAATTGCGCAGCGCTTCGAAGGTGCGCGTGCTGTCTGGCGTGGCTTGGGCAAAGTTGCCGCCCAGGCCGATAAAGACTTTGGAGCGGCCTTCAAGCATGGCGTGAATCGCTTCCACCACGTTGTGGCCGTTGTCTCGCGGCACCTGGAACTGGAAACGTCGCTCCAGCGCGTCCAGAAACGCCGCCGGTGGGCGTTCGTTGATGCCCATGGTGCGGTCGCCCTGCACGTTACTGTGGCCACGCACCGGGCACAGCCCTGCGCCTGGGCGGCCAATATTGCCGCGCAGCAGCATCAGGTTGGCGATTTCCTGGATGGTCGGCACCGAGTGTCGGTGCTGGGTAATCCCCATCGCCCAGCACATGATCACATTCTTGCCTTTGGCGTACATGCGCGCCGCTTGCTCGATCTCCACCAGGGTCAGGCCGGACTGCTCGACGATTTCCTCCCAGGAGGTGTCGTCGATCTGGCCCAGGTATTCCAGGACGTTGGCGGTGTGTTCGTTGAGGAAGTCGTGGTCGAACACTGCTTCCTTGCCTTCGGCCAGGGCTTGGCGTTCCCACAGCAGCAGGAATTTGGCCATGCCACGCAAGATCGCCATGTCGCCACCCAATGCCGGGCGGAAGTAGGCGGTGTTGGTTGGCTTGTCGCCGTTGGTGAGCATTTCCAGCGGATGTTGGGGGTGCTGGAAGCGCTCCAGGCCGCGCTCTTTCAGTGGGTTGATACACACCACCTGGGCGCCGCGCTTCACCGCTTCGCGCAGAGGCTCGAGCATGCGTGGGTGGTTGGTGCCAGGGTTCTGGCCCCAGACGAAAATGGCATCGGCATGCTCGAAGTCATCAAAGGTCACGGTGCCTTTGCCCACGCCCACGCTCTGCGCCAGGGCTACACCGCTGGCTTCGTGGCACATGTTGGAGCAGTCCGGGAAGTTGTTGGTGCCATAGGCGCGTACAAACAGCTGGTACAGGTAGGCAGCTTCGTTGCTGGCGCGGCCCGAGGTGTAGAACTCGGCCATGTTCGGGCTGGGCAACGCGTTGAGGTGCTTGCCGACCAGGTCGAAGGCGGCTTCCCAACTGATGGGCGTGTAGCGATCGGTCTGGGCGTCATAGCGCATCGGCTCGGTCAGGCGGCCCTGATATTCCAGCCAATAGTCGCTTTGTTCCAGCAAAGCCGTGACGCTGTGCTTGGCGAAGAAGGCCGCATCGACGCGGCGCTTGGTGGCTTCCCAGTTGACTGCCTTGGCGCCGTTTTCGCAGAACTTGACCATGCCGCTTTCCGGTGAGTCGCCCCAGGCGCAGCCCGGGCAGTCGAAGCCGCCGTTCTGGTTGGTCTTGAGCATCATGCGCAGGTTTTTCAGGGCGTTGTCGCTGGTCAGCCAGGCTTGCGCCACGCTGATCAGGGCGCCCCAGCCACCGGCTGGGCCTTTGTAGGGCTTGTAGCGTGGGGTTGGGGTCTGGTCGGCTTGGTGGTGAAGGCTCATGGCTGGTGCTCCATCGCAGGGCTATAGACCCGTGGCGCGCTTTTTTGCGGCAGGTGGATGAGGTTGAGGTTGTGCCGGCGCGCCCATTGCAGGGCCAGGCCGGTGGGCGACGACAGGCTGACCAGGGTCTGGATGCCCGCGCGCAAGACTTTCTGAATCAATTCCAGGCTGCAGCGGCTGGTAACAATCGCCAGGCCGCCGTCGGTCGGAATCTTTTGGCGGATCAACGCGCCAATCAATTTATCCAGAGCGTTATGCCGGCCGATGTCTTCGCGACCCATCAGCAATTCGCCCTGGCTATTCATAAACACTGCCGCATGCACGGCACCGCTGTGTTGGCCCAGGGGTTGGAATGCGCTGATACGCTGGCGCAGGCCATCGAGCCACTGCGCCGGCGGCAAGGGCGCGCCGGGCAGTACCTGGAGGTCGGGCAATGCTTGCTCTACCGCTTCCACGCCACACAGGCCACAGCCGCTGGTGCCCGCCAATTGGCGGCGTTGCTGCTTGAGGTTCCAGAACGCACGGCTGGAAACCTGTACCTGGGCGTACTGGGCTGCGCCTGAACCGCTGATTTTCAGGTCATAAATGTCGTTAACGTCGGTGATAATGCCGCTGCCGAGGCTGAACCCTACAATGAAGTCTTCCAGGTCCGTAGGCGTCACCAGCATCACCGCCTGGCTGATATCGTTATAGGCAATCGCCAACGCCACTTCTTCGGCCAGCGCAGTGCTGGCGACTTCTGTGTGTTCAAGATTGCAATAGTGATAGCTCTGGCTGGCGACGGGCGCGGTCGATTCAAGAGCGGGCGCCGCGCAGTGAGGGCGCTTGGCGTTCATGGGGCAGTACCACCGGCGGATTGATCAGTGTTTAGACTAGGCGCGACAAAGGGTCACGTCTAATCGCCAGTATTGATCTATTGATAGAGGGCGTCGATCAAGGTTCACCGGCGTTTTCGTCGGGCTTATTCCAGGTAGGGTTGATTGGGATACTTTTGAGTCTTTAGCCAGTCTGGAACCCAAGTCGGCAGGACTGGTCTAGTCTTGGGCATCTGGAAATTAAATCCCAAGGAGAGCGCACCATGAGTATTTTTAGCTTTATCAAAGAAGCCGGCGAAAAGATCGTCGACCTGTTGACGCCGGGTAATGCGAACGCCAGTGAGCAGTTGAAGGAGCATGTGAGCAAGGTGGGCCTGGGTAATCCAAACGTGCAGACCACGGTGGATGGCGACAAGGTCACGGTGACCGGTGAAGTGGCCACGCAGGAAGAGAAAGAGAAGATCCTGTTGGCGCTGGGCAACATTGCCGGCGTGGCAAGTGTGGATGACCAGATCACTGTCACTGGCCCTGCGGTTACCGCTGCTCGTTTCGTTGTAGTGAAAAAGGGCGATACCCTCAGCGCGATTTCCCTGGCGGTGTACGGTAACGCCAACCAGTACAATAAGATTTTCGAGGCTAACAAGCCACTGTTGTCGCACCCGGACAAAATCTATCCAGGCCAGACACTGCGTATCCCTGAGTAATACGCAGGATAAAATGAGGAAGCTCGCCCTTTTGTAGGAGCGAGCTTGCTCGCGAAAAACTCACAGGCACCGCGTTTATCCAGGAAGCACGCGTTATCGTTGACGTTTTTCGCGAGCAAGCTCGCTCCTACATAAGCCCGGTAATAAGTTCTCGATAATCCCCGACGGCTGCAAATTCTGCGGTGTCCTTTGGTCCTTTCTTGCTATCAGGCTCCTTCACTGCCAGCAAATGACCGACACCGAAATCCCGAGCGCTGCGCAGGATCGGCAAAGTGTCATCTATAAACAGGCTACGGGCCGGATCAAACTGGATATCCGCTTGCAAGGCTTGCCAGAATTGCGGGTTCTCCTTGGGAAAACCGTAGTCGTGAGAGCTGATCAATCGCTCGAAATACGGCGCCAGTTCAATGCGTTCCAACTTCAATGACAGCGAATCACGATGAGCGTTGGTGATCATGATCACGCGCTTGCCGGCCTGTTTGATCGCCGCCAGGAACGTATCGGCATCCGGGCGCAGGGCGATCAGGTGGGCGGTTTCCAGTTTGAGTTCGCGCACCGGAATCTTGAGTTCGGTGCTCCAGAAATCCAGGCAATACCATTGCAACTGTCCGGCGTTACGCTCAAACAGCGGTTGCAGCTCCATCTCGGCCATGGCCTGGCTCACACCGTGCAGCTCGGCGTAGCGCTGGGGCAGGTGCTCCATCCAGAAGTGGTTGTCGTAATGCAGGTCGAGCAGGGTGCCGTCCATGTCCAGCAGGACGGTGTCGATGGCGTGCCAGGGCAGAGAGGGCATGGTGGGGTCTCATGTAAGTAAAGATATCCGACACAGACAATCGGAAAAGCCACGGTATAGTAACCCGATCACGCCAAGGAGCCGTTTATGCGCCAGAAACCCACTGTCCTCGCCCGCGAAATAGTTGCCAGTAGCCGTTTGTTCCGCGTGGAGGAAGTGCAATTGCGCTTTTCCAATGGCGTTGAGCGCACCTACGAGCGTCTTGTCGGGCGTGGCACGGGCTACGGCGCCGTGATGATTGTAGCGATGATCGATGAAGATCATGCATTGCTGGTGGAAGAATACTGCGGCGGCACTGACGAATATGAATTGTCATTACCCAAAGGCCTGATCGAGCCCGGCGAAGACGTGCTTGCAGCGGCAGACCGCGAACTCAAGGAAGAGGCCGGCTATGGCGCACGGCAGTTGGAGCACATCACCGAGCTGTCATTGTCGCCCGGCTATATGAGCCAGAAGATCCAGGTGGTGTTGGCTACCGATCTTTACGAAGAGCGCCTTGAAGGTGATGAGCCCGAACCGATGCGGGTAGACCGGGTCAACCTGCGTGAGCTGTCGGCGCTGGCGCAAAACGAGCAGTTCAGCGAAGGTCGTGCCCTGGCTGCGCTGTATCTTGTAAGAGACCTGTTGACCCAGCGTGGAGCGTTCAACGCATGAGCGAACTGTTTTTAGGCCATCCGTTTATCGCCCCGGTCATTGAGCTGGCGCGCCAGGCCGGTGAAGCTATCCTGCCGTACTGGCGTGCCGATGTAGCCGTGACCTCCAAGGCGGACGATTCACCCGTGACGGCTGCCGACCTGGCTGCCCACCATCTGATTCTCGCAGGCCTCACCGCGCTGGACCCAAGTATTCCAGTGTTGTCTGAAGAGGACGCCGATATCGATCAGCGTGTGCGTGCCGGCTGGCAGCGCTGGTGGTTGGTGGATCCCCTGGATGGCACCAAGGAATTCATTTCCGGCAGTGAAGAATTCACCGTCAATATTGCATTGATCGAACAGGGCCGTGTGGTGTTCGGCGTGGTGTCGATACCGACCACTGGCCGTTGCTACTTCGGCGGCGCGGGCCTGGGGGCTTGGCGGTCGGACGTCAATGCCGCGCCCAAGCAGATTCAAGTGCGCCAGACCAGGGCTGCGGGCGAAGCCTTTACCGTAGTGGCCAGCCGTCGTCATACCAGCCCTGAGCAGGAGCGCTTGCTGGAGGGTTTGAGCGAGGGTTTGGGTGAGTTGAAATTGGCGAATATCGGCAGTTCGTTGAAGTTTTGTTTATTAGCCGAGGGCAGTGCCGATTGTTATCCGCGCCTGGCGCCGACGTCGCAGTGGGATACCGCAGCGGCCCAGGGTGTATTGGAAGGGGCGGGGGGCGAAGTGTTGGAGTTGAATGGCAAGCCGTTCAGCTACCCGGCGCGGGAGTCGTTGCTGAACCCGTTCTTTCTGGCATTGCCAGCCAAGGCCGCCTGGCGTGATCGGCTGTTGACCCTGGCCAGATCTTAAGATCACTGCAGAGCAAAATGTGGGAGCGGGCTTGCCCGCGATGGCGGAGTGTCAGTCGTACAGGTATTGGCTGATCCACCGCTATCGCAGGCAAGCCAGCTCCCACATTAGCGTTATGGAGTGGCTGCTAGCGATGCAGCACGTACTGGCCGGTAAAGACGACGGCATGCTCTTCACTGCCTTCATTCACAATCCACGTCTCCAGCGCCAACCGCGCCCGCCCATAGCGCTGATAGGTCGCCACAAAGCGCTTCCACACCTTCTCCTGCGGCGCCGCGCAAATGGCTGTCGCGTCCTGGGTCACCGGCAGTGGGTAGCTGATCTGCCCTTCCTGAATCACGATGTGCCCGTCCTCAATCCCGGCTTCACGCAGCTTCAGGTGCAGCCAACCCCAACCTGCCAGCACGGCGCCGCAGTAGAGGCTGCCGCCGAACATGGTGCTCTTGTGGTTGATATTGGCTTGCAACGGCAGGTGCAGTTGCAGTTGGTCGTGTTGCCAGTCGAGCACCCTGAGGCCCATTTCCCGGGTGAGTGGGATGTCATGGTGAAGGATGGATTCCAGGTAACGGCTGTCGCGGCTCATGGCGGCCTCTTCGTGGGTGGACGATGTCATTCGTCGTCGGCGCTCTGGCTGGCACTGTCGGCGAAGTTCAGGCCGTGTTTGCGCAGTTTGTCATGCAAGGTTTTGCGCGGCACGCCCAAGGCTTCGGCGAGGCTGCGCACGGAGCTGTGGGGGCGGGTCAGTTCGGCGGCGATCAGGCTTTTTTCGAACTGTTCGACTTGCTCGCTCAGGCCTCCTGGCGTGGAGGTCAGCACGCCGGCGGCGGGATGATCCTGGGTGTTGTCCAGGGCCAGCTCCAGGCCGAGGGCGAAACGCTCCGCGGCGTTTTGCAATTCCCGCACATTGCCCGGCCAGCTGTGGCGCAGCAACAGCGCGCGCTGGCCCGGTTGCAGTTCGTGCAAGGGCAGGCCGTGACGGCTGCTGGCCTCGTCGGCGAAGTGCTGGAACAGCATCAGCGCATCTTCACCCCGTTCACGTAGCGGTGGGATGCGCAGCGGCGCCACATTGAGGCGGTAATACAAGTCGGCACGGAAACGGCCCTGGTCAGCGGCCTGGCGCAGGTCTTCCTTGGTGGCGGCGATAATGCGGATATCCAGCGGGATCAGCTGATTGCCACCCAGGCGTTCCACTACGCGCTCCTGTAAAAGACGCAGCAACTTGACCTGTACATCCAGGCTCATGCTTTCAATTTCATCCAGAAACAGCGTGCCGCCATTGGCAAACTCGAACTTGCCGATGCGGCGCTTCTGCGCGCCGGTAAACGCGCCGGGTTCATGGCCGAACAGTTCGCTTTCCACCACCGATTCCGCCAGGGCCCCGGCGTTGATCGCCACAAACGGGCCGCTGCGTCGGCTTGAGAGGTCGTGCAGGGCGCGGGCGACGACCTCCTTGCCCGCCCCGGTTTCGCCGAGGATCAGCACATCGGCCTTGGTTGCGGCCAGCGCACCGATTTGCTCGCGCAGGCGCAACATCTGTGGCGAGTGCCCTACCAGGCGCGTGCTCAGTTGCTGGCGGTCGCTGAGGGCCAGGCGCAGGCTGCGGTTGTCCAGTACCAGCCGGCGCAGGGCCAGGGCACGACGCACGCTGTCGAGCAGCGCGTCACTGGCGAAGGGTTTTTCCAGGAAGTCATAGGCACCGGCACGCATGGCCTGCACCGCCAGCGGTACGTCGCCGTGGCCGGTGATCAGCAGCACCGGCAGGTCGGGGTCCTGGCCGTGCAATTCGGTCAACAGTTCCAGGCCGTCCATGCCGGGCATGCGGATGTCGCTGACCACCACGCCCGGCCAGTCGCGGGACAGGCGTGTGGTGAGCCCGTTGGCTTCGCCCAGGGGCAGGACTTTCAGGCCGGCCAGGTCCAGGGTCTGGCACAGGGCCTGACGCAGGTGTGGATCGTCGTCGATCAATACCACCTGAATCGAGTTGTCGATACTCATACACTGCGGTCCTCGGACGGTTGCAGACTGACGCCCGGCGAGCCGGCACGCAATTTCAAGGTTAACAGCGCGCCGCCTTCCTTGTGGTTGGCAAACGACAGTTCGCCGCCAAAGGCGCGCATCAGGGTGTCGCAGATCGCCAGGCCCAGGCCCAGGCCTTGGGTGCGCGTCTTGGTGGTGTAGAAAGGCTCGCTGGCGCGGCCCAGGGCTTCCATGCAAAAGCCCGGGCCGTTGTCGCGAATATACAAGTTGACGCCTTGGGGCGTGGTTTCGGCACTCAGCCACAGTTTGCGTGGCGGGCCTTTTTCGGTGAGGGCGTCCAGAGCATTGGCCAGCAAGTTACCCAGCACCTGGCGCAGGCGAGTTTCACCTGCCTGCACCCACAAGGTCGCCTCTGGCAGGTCGCGGATCAACTCCACCTCCATCGAACGCCGACGCTTGGCCAGCAATGCCAGGGCGTCGTCGAGCGCCGGTTGCAAAGCCACGCTCTCCGGCGCATGCCGGTCGCGGCGGGCGAATGCGCGCAGGTGGGCGATGATCGAGGCCATGCGCCCGGTCAATTCGCTGATCAGCTTGAGGTTGCCGCGGGCGTCGTTGGTGCGCTCATGGTCGAGTAGGATTTCGGCGTTTTCGGCATAGCTGCGAATCGCCGCCAGTGGCTGATTCAATTCATGGCTGATACTCGCCGACATGGTGCCCAGCGCCGAGAGTTTACCGGCCTGGACCAAGTCGTCCTGGGCGCGCACCAGTTCTTGCTGGGCATGCTCGCGCTCCAGCACTTCCTGTTTCAGGCGCCGGTTCAGGCCCTCCAGGTCGCTGGTACGCTCGGCCACGCGCATCTCCAACTCGCGGCGGGCCTTGGCTTCGAAGGCGATGCGTTCCAGGTAGTGCCGGCGGCGCTGCATCAGCAACCCCAGCAACAGCATCAGCACCAACAACGTGGCGCCGCCTACGGCGACGACCGTGCGCACCGGACGGTTGATCAGCGAGCGCGGCGCGAGGATTTCCACGTTCCAGCCGGTCTCGGCGATGGCCGTGGATTGGCGCAGCCAGGCGCTGCTGCTGAGGCTCAGCGGCTGCGGGTCGCGGGTGGGGTAGGGCTGGATGGCAACGATGGCCTCGCGTTCTTCGGCAGTCAGTGGCCGAGTGGCGCGGAATCGCCATTGCGGGCGTGAGGTGAGGATCACCACGCCGTTATGGTCGGTGACCAACAGTTGTTCCGGGGTATTGCCCCAGAGGCTTTCGGTGTGGTCCAGGTCGACCTTCACCACCAGCACGCCGATGATGGTGTCGCCGTCACGTACCGCGGCAGCGAAGAAGTAGCCGCGCTTGGCCGAGGTGGTGCCCAGGCCGAAGAAGCGCCCCAGGCGCCCTGCCATGGCCTCGCTGAAATACGGACGGAAGGAGAAGTTGCGCCCGACAAAGCTGTCTTGTTTGTCCCAGTTGGACGCGGCGAGGGTCTTGCCGGTGGTGTCCATCAAATACATCACCTCTACCCCGGCCTGGGCGGCGACGTCCTTGAGCAACTGGTTGGCACTGACCAGGTGGGTGCTGACGTGGGGCGCGTCCAATGCGGTGCGCAGGGCCGGCAAGTCACCGAGGATTTGCGGCAGTATTTCGTAGCGATGCAGGGTGCCCAACAAGTTGGCGACGTAGAGGTCGAGGGTCTGGCGGTTTTGCCCGGCCAGCTCGCTGCGGTAATAGCGCTCGGCCAAATGCTCCAGCGGCCACAACAGCGGCGCCAGGCACAGAGCCAGCAGGGCTAGGCTGCGCCAGCGGGGTCTTCGCGCAAGAGGTGGGGTCATGGAAGTCGCGCCTGTGGGTACAGGCGCATTATGCCTAGTGCTGCTGTGCAAGACACTCGTGCAATGCGTCCTGCCACTGTGGCTGGCTGACGTGCCATTGCTGTTGCAGGCGCGTGCAGTCCAGGCGCGAGTTCAGCGGGCGCTTGGCGGGGGTCGGGTAGGCGCTGGAAGGGATCGGTTCCAGCTCGGCGCAGGCCTTGCCTTCGGCGCGCAGTTGCTCGCCAATCGCTTCGGCAAAACCGAACCACGAGGTTTCACCCTGGGCAGTGAGGTGGTAAACGCCCCAATCCCCTGCCTTACCGGCCTGCCACTGCTCGATCAGCACACGGGTGCTGTTGGCGATAGTCCCGGCCCAGGTCGGCGCACCGATCTGGTCGGCCACGATGCGCATCTGCGGTTTTTCCTGCAGCAGGCGCTGCATGGTCAGCAGGAAATTCTTGCCATGGCTCGAATAGACCCAACTGGTACGCAAGATCAGGTACTGGCCACCTACAGCCGCAATCGCCTGCTCACCCGCCAGCTTGCTCTGGCCGTAGACACCCAATGGGTTGGGCGTGTCGTCTTCGGTGTAGGCGGCAGGTTTGCTGCCGTCGAACACGTAGTCGGTCGAGTAATGGATCAGCGGGATACCCAGCGCCTTGGCTTCCTCGGCGAGGATGCCGGGGGCGATGGCATTGATGGCAAACGCAGCGTCCGGTTCGCTCTCGGCCAGATCGACGGCGGTGTGGGCCGCCGCGTTGATGATCAGGCCAGGGCGATGGGCGCGCACTTGTTGGCGGATAAGGTCTGCGTCTGCCAGGTCAAGCTGGTCGCGGCCCAGGACGATAAGTTCGCCCAGGCTCTGGAGCCGCGCCTGCAGCTCCTGGGAGACTTGGCCGTGTTGGCCGGTGATGAGGATTTTCAGAGGCGCCATCACAGAAATAAATCCGCGTCTTTCAGGGTTTTACCGTTTTGATCTTTGGCGGACAGCGTCGGCGTGCCATTGAGCTGCCAATCGATGTTGAGATCCGTATCATCCCAACGGATGCAACGCTCCGCAGACGGCGTGTAGTAGTCCGTGGTCTTGTAGAGGAATTCGGCATAGTCGCTCAGCACGACGAATCCATGGGCAAAGCCTGGTGGAATCCACAACTGGCGGTTATTTTCTGCCGATAGGCGCACGCTGGCCCACTTGCCGAAATGCGGCGAGCTGCGGCGGATATCCACCGCCACGTCCAATACTTCGCCGGCGGTCACACGCACTAGTTTTCCTTGGGCGTGTTCTACCTGGTAGTGAAGTCCTCTCAGCACGCCCTTTTGCGAGCGCGAGTGATTGTCTTGCACAAACTGCAGTTGTAATCCGCTGGCTTTTTCAAACGCGCGCGCATTGAAGCTCTCATAAAAAAAACCGCGCTCATCGCCAAAAACCTTTGGCTCGATGATTAGTACACCGGGCAGTTCAGTGGCGATCACGTTCATTTAGTGTTTCCAGCCAGCATATACAGGTACTGACCATAGCCGGTCTTACCAAAGTATTTGGCGCGTTCCAGCAGATAGTCACGGTCGATCCAGCCGTTTTCATAGGCGATCTCTTCCAGGCAAGCCACTTTCAAGCCTTGGCGATGCTCGATGGTCTGAACGTAGGTCGAGGCTTCCAACAGGCTGTCATGGGTGCCGGTGTCGAGCCAGGCAAAGCCACGGCCGAAGCGTTCAACATGCAGATCGCCGCGCTTGAGGTAAGCATTGTTGACGTCGGTGATCTCCAGTTCGCCACGTGGCGAAGGTTTGACCGCCTTGGCGATCTTGATCACGTCGTTGTCGTAGAAATACAGGCCGGTCACCGCGTAATGAGACTTCGGTTTAGCCGGTTTTTCTTCAATGGTCAGGGCGCGGCCTTCGCTATCGAAGTCAATCACACCGAAACGCTCAGGGTCTTTGACCCAGTAGCCGAACACGGTAGCGCCTGAAGGGCGTTCGGCCGCAGTGCGCAGTTGATCGCCGAAATGCTGGCCGTGGAAGATGTTGTCCCCCAGGATCAAGCACACAGGGTCATCGCCAATGAACTCTTCGCCGATGATAAATGCCTGGGCCAGGCCGTCCGGCGAAGGCTGCTCCGCGTAGCTGAAGCGCACACCAAACTGGCTGCCATCGCCCAGCAGGTTCTGGTATTGCGGCAAGTCCACTGGCGTGGAGATCACCAGAATATCCTTGATCCCGGCCAGCATCAGTACCGAGATCGGGTAGTAAATCATCGGCTTGTCATACACCGGCAACAACTGTTTGGACACGCCCAGGGTAATGGGGTGCAAACGCGTGCCGGAACCGCCGGCCAATACAATTCCCTTCATCATGCGATCAAATCCTTCACGTCAGTATTGCCCAGTCGTTCACCTTGATAACTACCGTCTTGGACCCTGCGGCACCATTCCAGGTTATCGAGGTACCACTGCACGGTTTTGCGCAGGCCGGTCTCGAAGGTTTCTTCCGGGACCCAGCCCAGTTCGCGTTCGATCTTGCTGGCGTCGATGGCGTAGCGTTGGTCGTGGCCTGGGCGATCCTTGACGAAGGTGATCAGGTCGGTGAATTTCTCCACGCCGGCTGGGCGTTGTGGCGCCAGTTCTTCCAGCAGGGCGCAAATGCCACGTACCACGTCGATGTTTTTCTGTTCGTTGTGGCCGCCGATATTGTAGGTCTCGCCCACAACCCCAGTGGTCACCACTTTGAGCAGTGCACGGGCGTGATCCTCGACGAACAGCCAGTCACGCACCTGCAGACCATCGCCATACACCGGCAGTGGCTTGCCCGCCAGGGCGTTGAGAATCACCAGCGGGATCAATTTTTCAGGAAAGTGGAACGGCCCGTAATTGTTCGAGCAGTTGGTCAACAGCACTGGCAGGCCATAGGTGCGCTGCCAGGCGCGTACCAGGTGGTCAGACGCTGCCTTGCTCGCGGAATACGGCGAGCTCGGTGCGTACGGCGTGGTCTCGGTGAAGAGGTCGTCCACGCCGTGCAGGTCGCCATACACCTCGTCAGTGGAGATGTGGTGGAAACGGAACGCGCTTTTTGCCGGCTCTGCCAGCTTCTGCCAATAGGCGCGCGTGGCTTCCAACAGGCTGTAGGTGCCAACGATGTTGGTCTGGATAAAATCCGACGGACCGTCAATGGAGCGGTCCACATGGGACTCGGCCGCCAAGTGCATGATCGCATCAGGTTCGAAGCGTGCGAGTACGCCGCTGACGGTGGCCTGGTCGATGATATCGGCCTGGACAAACTCATAGCGGCTGTTGGACGCGATGCTGGCCAGCGACTCGAGGTTGCCGGCGTAAGTCAGCTTGTCCAGGTTGAGCACTTCATGCTCAGTGTGTTGAATCAAGTGCCGGATCAGGGCCGAGCCAATAAATCCGGCACCGCCGGTGATGAGAATGCGCATGTCGAGGGCCTTTTCCTTAGACGGACATAAAGCGAAAGATGCATAGCTTGAGTTGTGAATCGGGCCGGCGCAAGCGCCGTGAGCATAAGGGGTTGATTATCGCCCCTGAACAATGGCGATATAGACGCCTGAAAAAACAAAGGTCGTCACAATGTCGTTAGCCACGTTGACCCACCGTGCCAGCTTGCCTTGCCCAGAAGTAACCCCCGAGCAAGCAGCATGCCTGCTCGAACGACATTATGGAATGACGGGCAAATTACGCTCATTGGGCAGTCAACAAGACCTCAACTACAGAATTGACAGCACGCAGGGCCGTTTCGTTCTGAAAGTCTGCCGGGGTGACTACGCCGCGGTTGAACTCCAGGCCCAGCACGCGGCCCTCAACAGCCTGGGCACGCACCCCGGCCTGCGCGTGCCCAAGGTCATCCAGACAGTGGAGGGCGAGGAACTGCTGACGGTCAACGTCGACGGCCAAACCCTGCACCTGCGGCTGTTGGACTATATCGACGGCCAACCCCTGACGCATTTGCCCCACCTGAGCCGCACCGTGATCGAAGGCTTTGGTGAGCTGTGCGGGCAAATGAGCCATGCGCTGGCAGGTTTCGAACACCCTGGCCTGGAGCGCACCCTGCAATGGGACCCGCGCCACGCGCAGGCATTGATCAACCACCTGCTGGCAACCTTGCCCGACCTGCCGCAGCGTGCTGCTTTGGAGCAGGTGGCCAGGCAGGTCGAGGCGCATGTCCAGCCGTTGGCGGCACACCTGCCGTGGCAAGCGGTGCACATGGATATCACCGATGACAATGTGGTGTGGCAGCGTGATGCCCAGCGGCACTGGCGTATACAAGGCGTGATCGATTTTGGCGATCTGGTGCGTAGCTGGCGAGTTGCCGACCTGTCGGTGACCTGCGCGGCGCTGTTGCACCATGCCGACGGTGATCCGTTTGCCCTCTTGCCGGCGATCCAGGCCTGCCACGCGGTCACGCCGTTGCAGCGCGAAGAGTTGGAGGTGTTGTGGCCGTTGATCGTCGCCCGCGCGGCAGTGTTGGTGCTCAGCAGTGAGCAGCAGCAATGCCTGGACCCGGATAACGTTTATCTAAAGAAAAACGCCGAACACGAGTGGGAAATCTTCCATATCGCCACGTCGGTGCCCTTTGAACTCATGCAAGCGGCGATTCTGCGCAGCGTCGGTGAAACATTACCGCCCGTCGCCAACCAAGACTTCGCGCCTTTATTGCCAGGCTTGGTGGGGCGCGAGTTCGCCCTGATCGACCTGGGCGTACTCAGCCCGCATTTCGAGGCTGGCAATTGGGAAACTCCCGGCATCGATCGGCGCTTGCTGGATCAAGCGGCGACGGTGGATGGGCTGGCGGCCAGTCGTTATGGGCAATACCGCTTGTCGCGCACCCGCCCCGACAGTGCCCTAGAGCCCGAGACATTACCCCTGCATGTCGAACTGCACCTGCCTCACGGCACGGTTCTGGAAGCACCCTTTGCGGGAACGCTGCGCGAAGGTGCCGACGGCTTGCTGTGCTTGCACGACAGTGAGCTGAGCCTGCGCCTGTGGGGCGTGCGCACGTCACTCAAGCCCGGCGCAACGCTGGTCAAAGGGCAGGTGCTGGGCGAGGTGCAGGCGCCGTTGACTGTGCAGTTATGCCGCGCCGACCTTGAGCCGCCGCTGTTCTGCACACCTTCCCGGGCGTTGGCGTGGCAGGCGTTGTGCCCGTCACCCTCGGCGCTGTTGGGCCTGGCCTGTGATGCTGAGCCCGAACTGGACCCGCAGGCCCTGCTGGCCCGGCGGGATGCCAGCTTTGCCCGCTCCCAGAAGCACTACTACGCCGACCCGCCGCGTATCGAGCGTGGCTGGCGTAACCACCTGATCGATATGCAGGGCCGATCCTACCTCGACATGCTCAACAACGTGGCCGTGCTGGGCCATGGCCACCCGCGCATGGCGGAGGTGGCGGCGCGGCAGTGGTCGTTGCTCAACACCAACTCGCGGTTTCACTATGCGGCAATTGCCGAGTTCTCCGAGCGCTTGCTGGCGTTGGCGCCGGAGGGCATGGACCGGGTGTTCCTGGTCAACAGCGGCACCGAGGCCAATGACCTGGCGATTCGCCTGGCCTGGGCCTACAGCGGCGGGCGCGACATGCTCAGCGTGCTGGAGGCCTACCACGGCTGGTCGGTGGCGGCGGATGCCGTGTCCACCTCGATTGCCGATAACCCCCAGGCCTTGAGCAGCCGCCCGGATTGGGTACACCCGGTGACCGCGCCCAATACTTACCGCGGTGAATTCCGCGGGCCGGACAGCGCGCCGGACTATGTACGAAGTGTTGAGCATAACCTGGCGAAAATCGCCGCGAGCCAGCGTCAATTGGCCGGGTTTATCTGTGAACCGGTGTACGGCAACGCCGGTGGCATCTCCCTGCCAGCGGGTTACCTGCAACAGGTGTATGGCTTGGTGCGTGCCCAGGGGGGCGTGTGCATCGCCGATGAAGTGCAGGTGGGTTACGGCCGCATGGGGCATTTCTTCTGGGGGTTTGAACAGCAGGGTGTGGTGCCTGACATCATTACCATGGCCAAGGGCATGGGCAACGGCCAGCCGTTGGGCGCAGTGATTACCCGCCGAGAGATTGCCGAGGCGCTGGAGGCCGAGGGTTACTTCTTCTCGTCATCGGGAGGCAGCCCGGTCAGTTGCCGGATCGGCATGGCAGTGCTGGACGTGATGGAAGAGGAAAAGCTGTGGGAAAACGCCCAAGTGGTAGGCGGGCATTTCAAGGCACGACTGGAGAAATTGATCGACCGCCACTCACTCGTCGGTGCTGTACACGGTTCGGGATTCTATCTGGGCCTTGAACTGGTGCGTGATCGCCATACCCTCGAACCTGCGACGGCAGAAACCGCCTTGTTGTGTGATCGTCTGCGTGAGTTGGGGATTTTCATGCAGCCTACGGGGGATTACCTGAATATCCTCAAGATCAAGCCGCCGATGGTCACTTCCCGGCGCAGCGTGGATTTCTTTGTCGACATGCTGTCGAAAGTGCTGGATGAGCAACTGTGATTTATCGATGGTTATCGGCTATTTGTTGCAGAACTGAGCACCTATCGTATTTTTAGGCTGTTAAAGCCGATTTTTATCCATTATAAAGTTGCCCTTCACCCCATTCGGAGCCCTGATCGCCATGACCACCTTGCACAGCACACCTCGCGCCGATGGCTTTCACATGCCTGCCGAATGGGCGCCCCAGACTCAGACCTGGATGATCTGGCCCGAGCGCCCAGACAACTGGCGCCTGGGCGGCAAGCCTGCGCAGGCGGCCCATGTGGCGGTGGCCAAGGCCATCGCGCGGTTTGAGCCGGTGACCGTCGCGGTTTCCGCCGGCCAGTACGAAAACGCCCGTGCCCGCCTGGACGTGCCCAATATCCGCGTGGTGGAAATGTCCAATGACGACGCCTGGGTTCGCGACACCGGCCCGACTTTCGTGATCAACGGCAGTGGTGAAGTACGGGGTGTGAACTGGGACTTCAACGCCTGGGGTGGTTTTGACGGCGGCCTGTATTCGCCGTGGAACCGCGATTCCCAGGTGGGAGGCAAGATCCTCGAGATGGAGCGCGCACCGCGTTACCGCACTGAAGGCTTTGTGCTTGAAGGCGGTTCGATTCATGTCGACGGCGAAGGCACACTGATCACCACCGAAGAGTGCCTGTTGAACCGCAACCGCAACCCGCACCTTGATCGTGCGGCCATTGAGGCGGTGCTCAGCGATAACCTAGCTGTGGATAAGATCATCTGGTTGCCGGACGGCCTGTTCAACGACGAAACCGACGGCCATGTGGATAACTTCTGCTGCTACGTGCGTCCGGGCGAAGTGCTGTTGGCCTGGACCGACGACCCGCAAGACCCGAACTACCCACGCTGCCACGCAGCCATGGATGTGCTGCAAAGCAGCACCGATGCCCAGGGTCGCTCGTTCATCGTGCATAAAATGCCGATCCCGGGTCCGCTGTATGCCACTGAGGAGGAATGCGCCGGGGTAGATTTGGTTGATGGCAGCCAGGAGCGTAATCCGACCGTGCGGTTGGCCGGTTCCTACGTCAACTTCCTGATCGTCAACGGCGGCATCATCGCGCCGAGCTTCGATGACCCGTTGGACGACCAGGCCAAGCAAATCCTGCAGAATCTGTTCCCACAGCATGAAGTGGTGATGGTGCCGGGTCGCGAACTGTTACTGGGCGGGGGCAATATCCATTGCCTGACCCAACAGCAGCCCGCCCCGCAGCGAAAGTGAGTGCAGTTGTAACAGCGCCTTGATGGCGTAGGAGCACTGCGCCCTTGCGGTGCTCCCCGCAAGCCCGCGACCCAGCCCGGTCGCGGGCTTTTTCATGCCTGTATGCCAATGAACAGGGCACATTGGCATAGCTCTTGTATCGCTGTGGTTACAGTGGCCCAAGGGGGATGACCGCGCAGTTCTGTCACAAACCTTGAGTAAGTTAGCCGCTCACGCAGCAGGAGAGAGCGCTGAAATGAATGCCGATGTCCACCTGATGAACACGCGTACGTTCCACCCTTTGCGGGTCGACGGTGACGCCATCCATGCGCTGGCCCTCTGGTTGAAGGCAAACGGCTCGCGACAGGTCAGGCAAGCGCCTGACTTGCGCAGCGTGATGAGTGAGCGCTACCCGGTGGGGTTGTTCACGGAGGATGAGGTGCAGGCGTTGTGCGAGGTAATGAGCAACTAAAGAACACCTGAAACCAACTGTGGGAGCTGGCTTGCCTGCGATGGCGGTGGTTCAGTTAAACATTCAGTGACTAGCACACCGCTTTCGCGGGCAAGCCCGCTCCCACAGGGATCTGCGCCAGGCGCTGATGTTGTGGGCACTACCTAACCAGTGTGGGAGCTGGCTTGCCTGCGATGGCGGTGGTTCAGTTAAACATCCAGTGACTGGCACACCGCTTTCGCGGGCAAGCCCGCTCCCACAGGGATCTGCGCCAGGCGCTGATGTTGTGGGCAATGCCTAACCAGTGTGGGGGCTGGCTTTGTTTCACATGAGGCGTGTCAGAAGCTGTAGGTACCGGTGACCACCAGGCTTCGCGGCTCCCCCGGTTGAATCTGCGCCGCACTGGTCGCCGAGGCGTAGTAGTTTTTGTCGGCGATATTGTTCAGCGCTGCCCGCACGTCCCATTCTTTCTGACGGAACCCGGCCAGCGCGTCCCAACGGCCATAACCCGGCAACACCACAGTGTTGAGGTTGTCGGCATAACGATCACCCACCAGGGTCAAACCGGTTTCCGCGTACCAGCCCATCTGGGGTTTCCAGGTGATGAACAGGCTGGCGTTGCGCTTGGCCACGTCGCTGATACGTTTGCCCTCAAAGCCATTGTTGTCCTTCTCGACCTTGGCGTCCTGCAGGCCCACGCCGCCGCGCACATACCAGTTGTCGACGATCTTGCCGGTGGCGGTCAGCTCCACGCCGCGTGAGCGTTGCTCGCCGGTGAGCAGGGTAATGGTGCGGTCCAGCGGGTCGGTGGTGCGGCGGTTGTAGAGCTCCAGTTCGTACACGGCCAGGGTGGTGCTCAGGCGCTCGTCGAACCAGTCGCTCTTCACGCCGATTTCCTTTTGCTTGGTCAGTTCCGGGCTCAGGTCGTTGGCGTTGCCGGTGGCGTTCGGCGTGATGCCGATCAGGCCGCCGCCGGCTGGCGAGAAGGTCTTGCTCCACGAGGCATAGAACGAGTGGTGTTCCAGGGGCGTCCACACCAGGCCGACCCGCGGGCTGGTGCTGTGGCTTTTCACGTTCTGTTGGATGTCGAGCAGCTTGTTGGTGGTGTCCACTTCGAAACGGTCGTAACGCAGCCCGCCCAGCAGTTGCCACTGGTCGTTCAGGCGCAGTTGGTCCTGCACATACAGGGCGCGGCTTTCGACTTCGGTGTGGTTGTTACTCGACAGTCGCATGCTCCCGGTGTGGCTCAGGCGGCGATTAGGCTGGTTGAGGTCCAGGCTCGGCACTGTTCTGCCATCCCGAGCGGAGTACAGCTTCGGATCGCGGCGCTGGCTGCCCAGCTCAATACCGGTGAGCAGGCGGTGTTCCAGGCCAAAGGTGTCGAAACCGCCTTCCAGCTCCAGGTTGTTGAACACGTTGCGGGTGGTCAGGTCCTGCTGCCAGTGTTGGCGGGTGACGCTGTTGGTTTTCGGCTCGTAACCGGTCTGGTAGGTATTGTCGAAATCACTGTCGAGCTTGAACACGCCGAGGGTATGGCGCAGTTGCCAGTCGGCATTGAGCTCGTAGGCGAGTTTGGAACGCAGGGACTGGGACTTATCGTCGATGTAATCGCCGTGATCAAAGTAAGTGGTGCTGCGGCTCACATCCGCCGGGCGCCCGTTGACGCCCGGAATGCCACGGTCTGGGGTGCGGTTGTAGCGGCTGTATTCGTATTGCACCAGCCAGTTCAGCTCTGGAGTGAGCTGCCAGCTCATCGATGGCGCGAACAACTGGCGGTTGCCGCTGACGCCATCGCGAAAGCTGTTGTTGTCCTGGTTGCCCATGTTCAGGCGCAGGCTGATGTTGTCGGTGGGGTCGGTGCTCAGGTCGGCATACAGGCTGCGCAAATCGTTGCTGCCGCCTTGGGCTTCGATACTGGACTTTTGCCCTGGGGTGGGCATTTTGCTCACCCGGTTGACGATCCCGCCCTGGCCGCCTCGCCCGTAAAGCACGGCGGCCGGCCCCTTGAGCACTTCGATACGCTCGATGTTATGCAGGTCGCGCACGTACTGGCTGTCGTCGCGAATGCCATCCAGATAGAAGTCATTGCTGGCGTCGAAGCCGCGTATGCGCAGGCTGTCAAAGCGTGTATCGGCGCCGCTGCTGACGTTGGGGATACCGCTCAAGGCCTGGCCCAGGTCGTTGGTGCCATAGGAGCGCAGGCTTTCGGTTTTGACTGAGTCGATCGCCTGGGGCACATAGCGAACGGCCGTCGCGGTACGTGTGGCGGTGCTGGTTTCCTTGACCCGTGGGTCGTCTTCGTCTGCTTCCACACTGATCGAGGTTTCAGGCAAGACTGTGGCCGCACCGGCAAAACCGGCAGACAGCAGAACAGAGAGCCCAAGGGAGAGGGGCGTCAGGCGAGGGGCAGGCATGGGAGTGTATCCAAATGACGTGGCAGGAAAATTGTGCGCGAATGGTAATGCTTTGCATTTGCGCGCGTTATCTATTCCCTAATGCCTACCCTGTAGGATTTGTTACTTAATGTGTTTCGAGGGGGTTTCAAGGCGCTTTTCAGGCTTTCATCCCCGCGCCTTCGCTCGCCGCTTAGACGAATATCGCCTAAATACAGACGATTCACGAAATTGACACATAGTTCAACGCCCGCATAGGATTGCGCCCAACGCCTGTGGCTAACCACCATGACTAATCCAATAAAAAAAGGCCCGCGGCAGTTCAGTCGTCCGCGGGCCTTCTTTTTGCCGGCAAAGTCGACACCAGAAAAAGCAATAGGAGCCTGGTGTCACAGCGCGTACTCAACCCGTAATAAGGAATATAAGAAAATGTTGAAGCAACGGATGAGTCTGATCGCTCTGGGGATTTTGAGCGCATCGACAGCAATGGCAAACGACCAGGAGCAATCCAAGGGGTTTGTTGAAGACAGCCACCTGAACATCGCAGCACGTAACGCCTACATCAGCCGTGACAAAAAAAATGGCGAGAAGGACAAGGCTGAATGGGGCCAAGGCTTCATCGGCAAGTTCGAGTCCGGCTTCACCCAAGGCACCGTGGGTGTGGGTGTGGATGTGATTGGCCAATACGCTATCCGCCTGGACGGTGGTAAAGGTCGCGCTGGCGCCGGCGGCATCGACTTCTTCAAGCAGGGCAACGGCACTGTTGATGAGAACGGCCAGCGAAACCCAGGCTCGGCACCACACGACCTGGCCAAAGGCGGCGCTGCCGTGAAGTTCCGCGTTTCCAACACTGTACTCAAGTACGGTGATCAGTTCCCGGCTGTGCCTGTGCTGCAGTACGACAACTCTCGTCTGTTGTCGGAAACCTACACCGGTACTTCGATCGTCTCTAAAGAGATCGCCGGTCTGCAACTGGACGCGGGTCATTTCACCAAAGAAGCGCGCAAGAGCATGGAAGGCACCGACAGCGGCCGCCTGAAAAGCATCGACTACATTGGTGGTAGCTACAAATTCACCGAAAGCCTGTCGGCTGCCCTGTACGCCTCCGACATGCAGGACGTGCTGAAGAAGCAGTACGTCAACGTCAACTACGTGCTGGCCCTGCCAGAGAAGCAGTCGCTGACGTTTGACTTCAACGGCTACAAAACCAAGCTGGACCGCAGCTTCGCCCTGGAAAACCAAGGTGATGCGGACGCTCGCGACAACAAGATCTGGAGCCTGGGCGCTACTTGGGCCGTTGGCGCGCACAGCTTCACCCTCGCTCACCAGCGCAGCACCGGTGACACCGGCTACCTGTACGGCGGCTACCGCAACGCTGGCGGCATCGGCGACGGCGGCAATACCATCTTGCTGGCCAACTCCTACTGGTCCGACTTCAACGGCAAGGACGAGCGCTCCTGGCAAGCAGGTTACGGCATCGATTTCGCCACCTTCGGCGTACCGGGCCTGACCTACAACATTGCCTACGTGCGCGGTACCAACATCGACGACGGCAGCGGCCGTGGCGATGGTACCGAGCGTGAAATCTGGAACCAGTTCAAGTACGTGGTACAGAGCGGACCAGCCAAAGACCTGAGCCTGCGTGCTCGCGCCTCGTGGTTGCGCGTTTCCGACAACGCCAGCGGGTACAACACAGGCGGTAACGAAATCCGTCTGTTCGCCGACTACCCGATCAACGTTTTCTAATTGATCGAATGTCGTGCCTGATGCCAGGCAATAAAAAACCCCGACTGGTTCGGGGTTTTTTTTATTGCGCGCCGGCTAAGCGGGTGACCTGGAGGTGCACATACGCCACCTGCTTATTATTCGTTCAAAGCGCTGTTAAATAGCTGACTGTGCATAAAGTCTATGAAGACTCGCAGCCTCAGTGAAAGGTGTTTGCTGGAAGGCCATACAAGCCGAAAGACTCCGGTATGAACCGTATAGTCCGTCAGCACTTGCACCAATTCGCCGTTCTTGATGGATTGGGTCGTCATGAAATCAGGCAGGCAGGCAACGCCCAAACCTGAACGAGCCACATCGACAATCACTTCAGTCGTGTTGCACACCATTGTTTGAGGCAGCTCGAAATCCGGCTCTCCAGCCGCAACGCGTAAAGGCCAAGGTTCCACTTTTCCCGTCGAAGGAAACTTGTGCAGCAGGCATGAATGCATGGCCAGATCCGCTGGGCGTTTGGGTACTCCATACGCTGCGAGATAGGCTGCAGACGCCACAATCTGCAGCTGGAAGCCCCCCAGCCGTTTAGAAATCAGCCGCGAATCAGTGGGCTCGCCTGTGCGTAACACGGCGTCAAAACCTTCCTCGATAACGTCGACCATGCGATCAGAAAAGTCGATGTCGAGTTCTATTTCCGGGTAGGTGCGCATGAACTCAATGATTGCCGGCATGACGAGGCCGCTGACGAGAGGCAGGCTGATTCGCAATTTGCCCCTCGGTTTTTCACGTGCGTTGCTCAGCTCCATTTCTGCAGCTTCAAGCTCTGAAAGTATTCGTCGACAGCGTTCAAGAAACAGTGAGCCTTCCAGCGTCAGGGCGATGCTTCGCGTGTTGCGCTGGAAAAGACGTACCCCGAGCCTGTCCTCCAGCCGACCGATACTTTTACCGACGCCCGACGAAGAGATGCCCAATCGTTTCCCTGCCTGGGTAAAGCTTCGAGTCTCAGCCACCAATACAAATAATGAAATGCTGCCAAGCGACTCCAACGGATGGCCCTCACTGCGGACACAAGAGTCCGATATGTTCGGATTATAGGCCTGTTTTTGTTTGGAGACGCAAGCCCTAACCTTTGGATGGGCCGATCACCGCAGACAACTGTGCGCGAAGGACCGACACCTGCGCATATCAATGAAGGAACCATTCAGATGAACTCAACACACAGCGCTCAGACGGCTCCCCCGTTATTGAAGTGGCTGCAGCTTTTCGCAGCTTGCCTCACAGGCGTACTCATTCCGCTTTGCTTTACCGGGCCAGCCGTAGTGCTCTCTTCCATCAGTGCTGCCATGGGTGGATCTGCTGTAGAGCTCAGTTGGGTGGTCAACGCTTATATCCTTACTTATGGCAGCGCCATGATGGCGGCGGGGAGCCTGACGGATATCTATGGACGCAAGCGGGTATGGCTGATTGGCCTGGTCATCTTCGTGTTGTCTACCGTCGCTATTCCCTTTTCTTCGACTGTTTTGCAGATCGACATCCTGCGCCTTGTGCAGGGGTTGGGCGGAGCAGCGGCGTTCGCTGGCGCCATGTCGTCATTGGCCCAGGTGTTCCACGGCGCAGAGCGCACCAAAGTATTCAGTCTGCTCGGTACGACGTTCGGCATTGGGCTAGCCTTCGGCCCGCTGGCCGCGGGAGTATTAGTCGACTCGGCAGGTTGGAAGTGGACGTTCCATGCTACTGCATTGATAGGCATCGCGGGCTTCGTGCTCGTGTGCGTGAGTGCGACGGACTCTAAAGATCCGGCTAACAACGGTATGGATTGGCCGGGAGCTCTGAGCTTTACGGCCGCATTGACGTTGTTTACCTATGGCGTCCTTCTCGCGCCAGAGGATGGTTGGGCCAGTCCCATCGTGTTGGGCTGTGTCGCTGGCGCGATCGTTCTGTTCATGATCTTCGTGGCGATTGAGCGTCGTGTCAGTAGCCCGATGCTCGACCTTTCATTGTTCAAACAAGCCAAATTCGTAGGCGTGCAGATTCTTGCAGCCAGCCCGGCGTTCTTTTTTGTCGTGCTCATTATCATGCTGCCGGCACGATTTATCGGGGTCGATGGACTCAGTGCCCTGCAAACCGGAAAAATGATGATTGCGTTGGCTGCACCGTTGTTGTTTGTACCGTTTCTAGCGGCCCAGCTCGCGCGTCACTACACCTCAGGGATGCTCTCGGCAGTCGGGCTGGTGTTGGTGGCTGCCGGGCTGTTCTGGCTGGGTGTTGTGCTGGATAGCGGCGCCAGCAATGCAGTGATGCCCATGGCGCTGATCGGTATCGGCATTGGCCTGCCTTGGGGGTTGATGGATGGGATGGCCGTCAGCGTGGTGGAGAAAGAACGTGCGGGAATGGCGACTGGCATTTTCAACGCTGTTCGTGTGTCCGCCGACGGAATAGCGATCGCCATCGCTGGTGCGTTGCTGGCGACGTTTATTCAATGGGGGCTGTTCGACGCCGCTACCCATTTTGCTGTGGATCAGATTATGGGAGCCTCCAGCCGGGCAGCGCTCGGCGATCTGCACAGCGCAGGTAATCAGCTGCCAGGGCAGTCGGAGCTGTTGCGCCTCGAGTATGCGAAAGGGTTTCGGCACCTGCTGTTCATCCTTGGGGCTGGGAGCGTGCTGACGGCCATTGCTGTGTACGCAACACTGGGTCGAGTCAGCGCGCATGATCATCAGCCGGCGGAAGCAGTCCGCCCGGTGATCGTGGGTGACGGCGAATGATTGGCCAGATGCAAACGAGCGACGACTCCAATCGAACTCACCCTGCGTTTTCACGTGTGTTTGCGCCTGGCCATCTTACGTTTGGGCTGATCGCGCCGCTGGAAGGGTATCCCGATCGCATGGCACCCACCATGCAGGATCATGTCGATCTGGCGCGCCAAGCCGACATCGCGGGTTTCTCCGCGATATGGCTGCGCGACGTGCCCTTGCTGGACCCGGAGTTCGGGGACGCGGGGCAGATGTTCGATCCGCTGGTGTACGCCGCTCACTTAGGCGTGGTTACTCAACGTATCTGCATCGGCACTGCCGGCGTGGTGTTGACGTTGCGCGATCCCTTGATGGTTGCCAAGCAAGCCGCGACCCTTGATGTGTTACTGCAGGGGCGCTTTCTGCTTGGGCTCTCAACGGGTGATCGGCCCAGCGAATACCCAGCGTTCAGCCGGGAGTTCGACAATCGTGCAGAGCGTTTCAGGGAGGGTTGCGAAGTGCTGCGTATAGCGACCCAACAGGCGTTTCCCACGTACGAGTTTTGCCACTATGGCAGGCTCGACGGCACCCTGGATTTGCTTCCAAAGCCCTGGTCTACGGCAATGCCGATGCTTGCCGTTGGCCGTTGTGGTCAAGACATGAAGTGGTTGGCGTCGAATATGGATGGATGGCTCTGGCACCAGAGTGACTTTGGCAGCCTGCCCAATTTGATTGAGCAGTGGAGGTCTTGTTCTGCGCCAGGAACGTTCAAGCCATATGGTTATGCGACATTCTTCAATCTGGAAGAAAATCCCGACGCTCCGTTGAAGGTGGGGCGAGGCATAAGCACCGGACGCAATGCGCTTATTGATTTGTGGGAGCGACAACAAGCGCAAGGTGTTTCACATGTCGCATTGAACCTGAAGCCGTTACGTCGCCCTGCCAAAGATGTCTTACAGGAGCTAGCAGAATATGTGCTGCCGCATTTTCCAGCCCAGGGAGCAAACCTTGTCTGAACAAAACGCGCCGTCAGCTCAGGACTTGTTGAATCAAAGCATGGTTGTCCCACGCAGTCCGCTACGTATGTGGCTGGCAGGTTGGATGGTGGTGTCGGTGTTTATTCTGTCCAATACCGCGACCCCGCTCTATGTCGTGTGGCAGGGGCAACTCGGGTTTGCATCTTCGACCCTCACGTTAATATTCGCGGCCTATATTCTGGGGCTATTGCTCAGTTTGCTGGTTGCCGGGCAAGTCTCTGACCGCTACGGGCGCAGGGTGGTACTCCTGCCGGGCCTGGTCTGCGCGATGTCGGCTGCATGGTTATTCAAGTCCGCCGAATCGGTGGAGAGTTTGCTGTTCGCAAGGCTGCTTACAGGTATTGCCGTAGGGATCATTGTCTCGGCGGGGATGGCAAGTGTGGTGGATCAAGGAGGTCTACCGCGGCGAAGGTTATCTTCGCTAGTGGCCTCGATGTCAATGGTGCTGGGAGCAGGTCTCGGGCCCTTGCTGGCTGGCAGCTTTGCCACGTTTGCAAGTCAGCCGATCGAAAAGGTGTTTACCTTGGAGCTAGGGATACTTGCACTCGCTTTCCTGATCGCCTGGACGATGCCAGACGAAGCCAATAAGGCCCTGCCACGAGGCCATGCGAAATGGAGGTTCCCTTCGGTCGAGCGACATCATCGCCTTCACATACTGTTAGGAATCGCGCTGTTCGGTCCTGGCATTACAGCGACCTCATTTGTCTTGTCGTTAGGGCCATCGCTATTGGCAAGTCTGCTTAACATCAAGACGCCGCTGATGGCAGGAGCCACTGCGTTTCTAATGTTCATCTCGGCTTTCGTCGTCCAGATGGCGCTGCGCCGACGCACTGTGGAAAATATCTTCTATTTCAGTGCCACTGCGACCTTCTTCTCGATGCTGGGTATCTGCACTGCGATAGCAATTTCCTCTCCCGTCGTCCTGATTATCGCCGCCTTGCTAGCGGGTGCGGGTCAGGGGCTGGGGCAGTTGGGAGGATTGACGTTAATCGCGTTAAGGATATCGGACAACAAGCGAGCGCAGGCTAACGCATTGCTCAATATGGGGGGCTATGTCCCTGCAGGTCTGCTGCCTGTAGCAACAGGTTTCCTGATCGATCGAACTGACTTGGCCTTCGGCGCTTATACGCTGGCGGGTCTGCTCGCTAGCTGTGCCCTGCTCGCCGCCTGGTTTGTTGCGAGAAATAAGCAAGAAGTTCACCACTACTGACGACCTGGGAGGTCATCATGCGCACGACAAAGTCCACCCCTGTAAAACCTAATCCAATGCGTGTCAGTCGTAACAAGATGCAACTAGGGGTATTTTCTACGAACACCGAGGGCGGCTGTACGGTGACGAATGCGCCCGAGCGGATTCGCGGGGATGACTGGGCGGGCAATCTGGAAATTGCAAAAGACGCGGACCGGGCAGGGTTTGAAGCGTTCATTCCGGTAGGCCGTTGGAAAGGCTTTGGTGGTGCCAACAACACCGGTGGCGTGTGTTACGAAACTTACACTTGGGCGGCGGGCATTGCCGCATTGACCGATCAGATCGCAGTGTTCACCACCTCGCACTTACCCACTGTGCACCCTCTGTTTGCCGCCAAACAGGCGGTTACGATTGACCACATCAGCGGCGGACGATTTGGCCTGAATATTTTGTGTGGCTGGTACGGCGCTGAGATGAGGATGTTCAGCGGTCACATGATGGAACACGACAAGCGATATGACTACGCTGAGGAATGGTTGCACATCGCGCAGAACGCCTGGCAGCAGCAGACGCCTTTTGATTTCAAAGGTGAGTACTTCACGATCTGCGACGCGATCTCTCAGCCACAGCCACTCAACAAGCCTTACCTTATCAACGCTGGCGGCTCCCCACGTGGAAAAAGGTTTTGTGCAGAACATTGTGATGCGGCGTTCTTGATCATCAAGCATTTGGATGGCGAAGCGGCGGTGCGTGAACAGATCGCGTCCTACAAGGATCTGGCCAAAAATGAGTTCGGCAGAGACCTCAAGATCTGGTGCTATGGCTACGTTGTTCAAAAAGACACTCAGGAAGAAGCTGAGGCGTACCTGGATTATTACGCCAACCAAATGGGCGACGATGAAGGATGTGACATCATCACGACCGAGTTGGGCATTCAGACCGGGATTTTCACTCCCGAGGATGCGGTTCGGTTCCGTTTCCACTTCAAGGCCGGTTTTGCCGGCGTACCGTTAGTGGGCACGCCAGAACAGATTGTAGAGCTCTTCAAGAAATATTCAGACTGGGGCATTGATGGCATCGCTCTCACCTGGTTGGACTACCACCAAGGCATCAAGGACTTCGTAGCGGGCGTTCAACCGCTCATGGAAGCGGCAGGTTTGCGCGAGCCGTTCCTCAGTGATGCATCGCCCGTGCTCAACGAGGCGCGCGAAGCTGTGGAAATGGTGTGATCGCTGGCCCCCAGGCGAATGCACCTGGGGGCCCAACTCCCGTTTAGAGCTCCAACATTTTCTGCGGATTGGCAAGGGTCACCTGCACGCGGCGAGCGTTATCCAGCTCAAACGTGTCAAACCACCGCTGGCTTTGTTCGAGCCAGTCGTTGACGTCCATCTGGCTCGTTTGGCCCAAATCTGAGCTGTAGAGTAAGCGTCCAGCCCGCCCACCTTCTCCTCGAGCACCCCTGCCCGCATCCTCTGTATTTTTCAGCAGGGGATTCACATGGAAACGATGCACGCGCGGCGCGAGTCCTGGGCCAGGCATGTCCAGGC
>NZ_WKCD01000399.1:0-3678 GCF_021606625.1 Pseudomonas sp. PA-4-8C | reverse complement strand
GTTCATTATCGTCGCGGGCAACGCTTACCTGGGCAATCTGGTGCCGGAGCTGGCGGCCAAGTCGATGCCGTGCGGCACCCAAGTGATCACCACGGCGCCACTGGGCGATGAAGTGGCCAAGACGCTGTTGCCCCAGGATTATTGTGTCGAGGACTGCAACTACCTGCTCGACTACTACCGCCTCACCAGCGACAAGCGCCTGATCTTCGGCGGCGGCGTGGTGTATGGCGCACGAGACCCGGCGAATATCGAAGCGATCATCCGGCCGAAAATGCTCAAGGCATTTCCGCAACTGAAGAACGTGAAGATCGACTACGCCTGGACTGGCAATTTCCTGCTGACCCTGTCGCGTTTGCCGCAGGTCGGTCGCCTGGGTGACAACATCTATTACTCCCAGGGCTGTAGCGGCCATGGCGTGACGTACACGCACCTGGCGGGCAAAGTGCTGGCAGAGGCCTTGCGGGGTCAGGCTGAGCGTTTTGATGCGTTTGCGGACTTGCCGCATTACCCGTTCCCGGGTGGGCAGATGTTGCGCACGCCGTTTGCGGCGTTGGGGGCCTGGTACTACGGGTTGCGGGATAAGTTCGGGATGTAACCACTGTAGGAGCGAGCTTGCTCGCGAAAAACTCACAGCCGCCGCATTCATTCAGAATAAACGCGTTATCGTTGAAGTTTTTCGCGAGCAAGCTCGCTCCTACACCTACAGGGCTGCGCTTCAGAGCTGGTCGCGAGCAATCCCGCTGCGAATCCGCACGATATCGGCCAATACTGCCAGCGCGATTTCCGATGGCGTCCTGCTGCCCAGGTTAAGCCCGATGGGTGCGTGTATCCGCGCCAATTCAGCCTCCCCTAACCCACCGATACGGCGCAGTCGCTCAAAGCGCTTCTGCGAGGTCTGCAACGACCCCATCACGCCAATGTAGAACGCGTCGGTACGCACCGCTTCCATCATCGCCAGATCGTCGATACGCGGGTCATGGGTCAGCGCCACCACCGCCGTATCACGGTGACAGCCACCGTCGGCAATAAACACCGACGGCAACTGGCGACGAATCTCCACGCCATTGAGCACCACGCCTTCGAGCACTTCATCGCGCGGGTCGCAGAGGATCACCTCAAACCCAAGACCGACCGCAAACTCGGCACACGCCTGCGCCACGCTGGAGTACCCGGCCAGCAACAAACGCTGAGCCGCACCAACACGGATGCGCACCCGGTCACTGTCACGCTCGATGCGCGCGCCCTGCTCGCGGTCAGCAAACAGGCTGTGCGCCCCGCTGGCCAGGTACACCTCGCGAATCAAGCGGCGCTGCCCGAGCAGCGCCGACTCCACTTCACGCAGGTGCGCCTGCACCTCGCAGTCAGGCTCGAGCTTCTCAACCAAGACATCGAGAATACCGCCACAGGGCAGGCTGACCCGCGAGCGCGGATCGTCCCCTGCGCCATAGCGCACCACGTTGACCGCATCGAGAAACGCACCTTCGGCGACGCGCTCGAGAAAGTCTTCCTCGACGCAACCACCCGACAACGACCCAATCCACTGCCCAGCGGCGTTCACCGCCAGCAGCGAACCCGGCGCCCGCGGCGCCGAGCCGTAGGTGGCCAGCACCGTACAGAGCCAGATGCGCTGCCCGGCCACCGACCACTCCAGCGCCCGTCGTATCACCTGCAGATCCAGATGCTGCATGTCAGTGCGCCTTGTGCTCGATGGACGGCGCCTCAGCCTGCAGCTTTTGCACGTCGCTTACCGCCAGCTCCGCCGATTGCCCGCCCCAGCCTTGGCGCAGGTAATTGATCAGATCGGTGAGTTGCTCCGAGCTGAGTTTTCCAGCGAAGCCCGGCATCGGTTGCATGTGTTCGAACCCGGAGAACTTCTGCTCGCCGATCCCGTCCTCAATCACCCGTACCAGGTTGCGCGGGTCTTCCAGCCGCAGCGTGGTGTTGCCGCGCATCGCCACCGCGATGTGCGGCTTGCCTTCGCCACCTGCCGCATGGCAACCGGCACAGACGTTCAGGTATTCCTGGCGGCCGCGCTGAGCGCTCGGGCCAAGTTGCTCCACCGGCACTTCGACCAACGCCTTGGCTGCCGGCGGTTTATCACCGAGCAGGAAGGTTGCCATCGCGGCCAGGTCCGCATCGCTCAGGCCCTGGGTGCTGTTGTGAAACACCGGGAACATCTCGTTGAACATCGTGCCTTGGGCGCTCATGCCGTGCTTGAGGAAGGTGGCCAGGTCCTGCTCATTCCAGCCGCGCGCAGCCAGGTCCGTGGCGAGCAGGCTGGGCGCCAGATAGCCATTGAGGATGCCGCCGGTCAGGCGCTTGTCCAGTTCCATCGCGCCGGGCAGGCCGCGTGGCGTGTGGCATTCGCCGCAGTGGCCGAGTACTTCGACCATGTACTGGCCGCGCTTCCAGGGTTCGCTCTTGCCTTGCGCCGGTTCCAGTTTCAGCGCTTTGCCGTACAACACGTTCCAGCCCATCAGGCCCAGGCGCACGTTGAACGGAAAGCTCAGGCTCGTCACCGGCGCTGCGCGCTCGATCGGCTCGATGGTCTTGAGGTACGCATGAATCGCGTCCGAGTCCTCACGCGGCATCAGGTGGTACGAGGTGTAGGGCATCGCCGGGTACAAGTACGCGCCGTCGCGACGCTTGCCTTCAGTCAACGCGGCGAAGAACTCGTCATCGTTGTACAAGCCGATGCCGTGTTCCTTGCTTGGCGTGATGTTGGTGCCGTAGATGGTGCCGAACGGCGAGACAATCGGCAGGCCGCCCGCAAACGGCGCGCCGCCCGGTGCCGTGTGGCAGGCCATGCAGTCGGCGGCGCGGGCGAGGTATTCGCCGCGCTTGGCTTGATCATCAGCGTGGGCAAACAATACCGGCGCGGCCAGGCCAACCGCCAAGGCCAGGCGGGTCAGAAAAAGCTTCATGCTTAACCCTCCTTGACCAGGCCGAGATCGGTCAGCACGTTGCGGGTGGCGTTGTAATAACGCACGTACCCGGTACAACGGCAGACGTGATGACCGAGGCTGTCCTCGATGACTTGTTCCAGCTTGCTGTGCACGGTCGGCTGGCGTTGCAGTTTCTCCACCAACACCGTGGCCGCGTTGACGAAGCCTGGTGCGCAATAGCTGCACTGAAAGGCGAACTCATCCACGAAGCGCTGCTGGATCGGGTTCAGCTCAGTGACCTGGCCCGCCTCGTCGCGCTTGGCATGGCCTTCGATGGTGCGTACTTTTTTGCCTTCAAAGTAGTGCGCGCCGGTGATGCAGGTGCGCACTTCTTCGCTGGTGCCGTCCGGGTTATCGACGATCACCACGCAGGCGTGGCAAATGCCTTGGCCGCAGCCCAACCGCGAGCCGGTGAGGTTCTTGTACTCGTGCAGGTAGTCGATCATCGGCAGGTCATCAGGGATGTCCACCGGGCCGACGGATTGACCATTGAGGGTCAGTTGAAGCGGACGGTTAGCCATTGAGGGCCTCCTTGATGCGGGCAGCCGTGATTGGCAGGTCGCGAACACGTTTACCGATGGCGTGCGCCACCGCATTACCGATGGCCCCGACAATCGGGATCATCACCACCTCAGCGATACCTTTGGACGGGTCGCTCGGCGACAGCGCCGGCAGAATCTCCGAGGTCTGTTTCCACACGGCAACGTGACGCGCCATTGGCAGGCGGTAGCGG
>NZ_WKCD01000398.1:0-3777 GCF_021606625.1 Pseudomonas sp. PA-4-8C | reverse complement strand
ACCATATGGGTTCCACGGCGGAAATATTGTTTTAAAAAATAATTTGATTTTTTATACCGGGGCGGCCCGTCGAAAGCAAGTAGTGACACTCCGCCATATGTTGTAAAGCCCGTGTTACCGGGCTTTTGAGGCTAGCCAAGGAATTTTTCCCGGCCCCTCACACCCAACGAGAAAATCGTTTCAACCGGTAAAACCGCTCTACCTCCGTGGCTGGCGAAGCGTCAGGAAGGCAGTTACTATTCAAACAATATTTTAAAAACAAGAAATAAAACCAGTCCGTGACGCGTACAGGCAGCTTCCGAACTTGTTACAAAGGGTTTCCGGGGGCAAGGCGGTACCGTCGAGACTGCAGGCGTAGTCATGATGACACAGACCCCCGCGCACCCAGGTTTGATTTCCCTGCAAGGCATCGGCAAGCGCTATCAGCTCGCCGGGCAAGAATTGAGCATTCTCAATGATGTGTGCCTGTGCATCGCCAGCGGTGACAGCTGCGGCATTCTCGGTGCTTCCGGTTCCGGCAAAAGCACCCTGCTCAACATCCTCGGCCTGCTCGACCTGCCCAACTGTGGCCAGTACCACTTTGCCGGCCATGATATTTTCAACGCCACCCCCGATGAGCTGGCGGCGATCCGCAACCAGCAGATCGGCTTCGTGTTCCAGAGTTTCAACCTGCTGCCCCGCCTCAGCGCCCTGGACAACGTCGCGCTGCCCTTGAGTTATCGCGGCGTGTCGCGGCATGAATCGGTGGAACACGCCCAACGCATGCTCGAACAGGTCGGCCTCGGTGACCGCGCCCACCATCGGCCCGCCGACCTCTCCGGCGGTCAGCGCCAGCGCGTGGCCATTGCTCGCGCCCTGGTCGGCAACCCCTCGGTGATTTTGGCCGACGAACCCACCGGTAACCTCGACAGCACCACCGCCCAGGAGATCATGGACTTGCTGTTGAACCTCAACCGTGAACAACAGGTGACGCTGATCATCGTTACCCACGACCCCCACATTGCCGAGCGCCTGGAGCGCAAGATTCTGGTGCGCAACGGCGTGGTGCATGAGGCCGGGCGCCCATGAGCCTGCGGGTCGAGCAGAGCCTCAGCCAGTTGCTGCACGAAGCCTTTATCAGCCTGCGTACCCTGGGCAAGCGTTCGATCCTGGCGCTCCTGGGGATCGTCATCGGCAGCTCCTCCGTGGTGGCGTTGATCAATATCGGCCACAACGCGGCAGTGGATGCGGCGATGATTTTCAAGGACATGGGTACCGATACCCTCATCGCCCAGTTCCCACCCAAGGGCAGCAGCAACGTGCCGATGCGCACCCAGCTCGACCTCGACGCGGTGCGCCAGGCAGTGCCGGGCATTGCCCATCTCGGCGCGCTCAGCCTGTTCAGCGGGCCCATCGTGTTTCATGGGCGTACCACTAATGCCAACTTTGTCGGCAGCACTGCGGGTATCCAGCACGCCATGCGCCTGGCGTTGCGTAAGGGGCGTTTCCTGTCCCCCTTCGATGCCAACGAAACCTACGGGGTGATCGGCCACCAGCTCGCCCAGGCCCTCAGCGCGCCGGGCGACCCGCTGCAACTGGGCGACCGTGTGCGTATCAACGATTACCTGTTTCTGGTGGTGGGCATCCTGCACAACCAGCCCCGGGCCATGCTGATGCCGGTGCAAGCCAACGAATCGTTGTTTATTCCCGCCGAGGGCATGCGCCGCATCTACGCCAACCCGCAGATCAACAACCTGATCATCCGCGCAGCGCCGGGACAGGACATGGAACGTATCGCCAGGGATGCCGCTGCCGCGCTGCAACCCCAGCTCACCGACCATAGCGTCGACATCACGGTGCCCCAGCAAATGATCGATGGCATGACCCGCCAAAGCCGCACCTTCGCCTACCTGCTGCTGGCCCTCGGCGCAATCTCCCTGGTGGGCGGCGGTGTCGGGGTCATGAACGTGATGCTGATGAACGTCTCGGAACGCCGCCGCGAGATTGGCATTCGCATGGCCCTGGGCGCGCGCCAGCGAGACATCCGCAACCTGTTTTTGCTCGAAGCGGTCACCCTCACCGCCGTGGGCGCGCTGTGCGGCGCGGTACTGGGCATGACCGCTGCCTGGCTGTATGCGTGGCTGTCGGGCTGGGCCTTTGCATTAGCGGTGGCCGCCCTGCCCTTGGGCGTGGGCAGTACATTACTGGTGGGCTTGTTCTTCGGCATCTACCCGGCGGTATCGGCCTCACGCTTGCAGCCGGTCGAGGCCCTGCGCGATGAATAAGTATCTGCTACTGCTGATGCTGACCAGCCTGCCGGGCATGGCCGCCGACGTGGTGATCAACCCTCAGGCACCCAGCACCACCCGCAGCGGCTACGAGCGTAGCGTCTCGCTGAATGCCCAGGCCACCACCATGACCCTGGGCGACGCGGTGTACCTGGGCCTGCGCAATAACCCGGCGATCCGCAGCGCCTACCTGCAACGGGTGGCGCAGAAGTTCGACCTGCGCGTGGCAGAAGACGTGTTCAACCCCAAGCTCACCCTCAACAGCTATTACCGCAGCACACGCGGCTCCCAGGACAACGCGCGCAACGCCAGCCTGGCGCCGAGCAGCAGCCTGCTGGGTGAATACGGCACACGCTTGAGCATGGCCTGGACCCAGCAGTTGAACAACGCCAACCGCGCCGGCCGCTACCGCAGCGACGGCCTGGACCTGGCGATCATCCAACCGCTGATGCGCGGCGCCGGCTGGGATGCCACCACCGCACCGTTGCGCCTGTCGCGCCTGGCCGAGCAGGCCAACCGCCTGAACCTCAAGGCCACCGTGGCGCAGACCATCAGCCAGATCATCGCCACCTACCGCGAGTTGCTGCGTGCCCAGGAACAGTTGGTGATCGTGCAGGAAGCCCTCAAGCGCTCCACGACCTTGCTGGAGGTGAACAAGGCGCTGATCAGCGCCGGGCGCATGGCCGAGTTCGAGATCGTGCAGACCGAAGCCGACATCGCCACCCAGCAATTGGGCGTGGAAGAAGCCCGCAACCAACTCGACACCAGCCGCCTGGCGTTACTGCGCCTGCTGGCCCTGGACCTGTCGACACCGGTGCGTGCCACCGAGGCCCTGGAAGCCAGCCCCATGGAGATAGACAAGCGCCAGGCCTTCAACCTCGCGCAAAACCAGCAACCGGAATACCTCGCCGCCCTGCTCGGCAGCCAGCAGGCCGACCTTAACCTGGTGATCGCCAAGGATTCCGGGCGCTGGCAAGTGGACCTGGTCGCAGGCGCCAACCAGATACGCGCCGCCACCGATAACGACGACGGCCATAACAATAACCGCACCTGGGACAGTTACGCCGGGGTGCAAGTGCAGATCCCTATTGGCGATATCAGCACGCGCCAGGCCGAAGTGCGTGCGCGGGTGAATGTGGAGGATCAGGAAATCCGCATCACCGACGCTCGCCAGGAACTGGAGCGCAACGTCAACAATGTGGTGCGTGACCTCGGCACCCGCTGGCGCCAATATGAAATCTCCAAGCGCGCCGTGGAGTTGTCGCGGCGCAAGATCGAGATCGAGCGGGAAAAACTCAGTGCCGGACGCTCCACCAACTTCCAGGTGCTGAGCTTCGAGACCGACCTGCGCAATGCCGAAAATGCCCAGCTCAATGCGCTGATCGCTTATTTGAACGCCCAGACCCAGCTCGATCTGACCCTGGGCATGACGCTGGAAAGTTGGGAAATCGCCCTCAATGACTACTGATAAAAAATCCCTGCTGGCCGTTGCCTTGGCCCTGTTGTTGGC
>NZ_WKCD01000397.1:0-3790 GCF_021606625.1 Pseudomonas sp. PA-4-8C | reverse complement strand
GCTCTGATCAAGCCGTTTCCTAAGGTAGCCAATGACAATCTCTCGACGTGGGTTCATCGCAGGCCTGGCGCTGACCGGTGCAGCCGTGCCCGCGGCCTTTTATGCCCATCGCGAGTTGACACGGGAAGAAGCGTTTCCCATCACCCCCGGCGAAGCCACGGTCGACCTCGCCGACACCCAGGGCCAGCACCTGGCGAACACACTGCGGGGTGTTTGGAGCCTGCGCCTGGAAGGCCGCGATGCGGGCCTTGCGGGCCTGCCGCAGCAAGGCCTGGAGTTGCTGCTCGACATCGCCCCCCGTGGCCGTGGCCTGCGTGGGTACCTGGACACCGCCGAGCAATTGCGCGCCGACGGCGAGCCGCGCTACCGCGTCTTGGGCGACCTACTGACGGGCGAGGGCGCCGTGCTCTATTGGCGCTTGATCGACCGTGATTCCGACGGCGGCGCGCCGGCCTATGAATTCAAGATGACCCTGGATGAAGTCTGGGCCGATTTCGGCAATGCCGGCAGCGCCACGCTCAGCGGGCACATCCTCGACCTTGAGCGGCCCCTGGCGTTGACCGAACGCGACAACCGTTTTATCGCCCACAAACAACTGTTCCCCGAAGCCCGCCAGCGCATCGGCCTCAACCCGACCTTGCTGGCCTGGCTGATTTCTCCCGAACACCGCCTGTTTCACCAACTCTGGCACGCTACCCGCGACCAGTGGCACAAGCTCTCCGAAGAAAAACGCGAAGCCCTGCGCGGCATCGGCTGGCAGCCCGGGCCCCGCGGCCAGGAGCGCGATGCCCGCGGCAAGCGCAAGGACCGCAATGGTTCGGGCATCGACTTCTTTTTCATGCACCGCCACATGCTCGGCACCGCACGTTCCATGCAGGACTTGCCGTCCTGGCCGCAATTCCCCGAGCCGCAACCGCCGTTGGAGCGCGATCGCCTGGGATTTGTGCGCTACTTCGACAATCACGACGGTTTCGCGCTGCCGCCCTGTTGGTCGGCGCCGGATGACGCCGACTACACCCAGTGGGTCAGCGATATCAAGGCGGCCGAGACCTACCACAGCAACTTTCAGGTGTGGGAATCCCAGTACCGCGATCCGCGCTACCTGGCCAAGTTGAGCCTGGGCCAACTGGGCTCGGAAATGGAACTGGGCCTGCACGATTGGCTGCATATGCGCTGGGCCTCGGTGCCCCGCGACCCGTCCAACGGCGCCCCGGTCCCCTTCGCCCGTGACCCCGCAGACTTTGCCGCACGTTGGTATGCGCCGGAGAACGACTTTCTGGGCGACCCGTTTTCATCCCATGTAAACCCGGTGTTCTGGCATTTCCATGGCTGGATAGATGACCGCATCGAAGACTGGTTTCGCGCCCACGAGCGCTTCAACCCAGGTGAGGTGAGCCGACTGGAAGTCAACGGCGTGGCCTGGTTCGCGCCAGGCCGCTGGGTCGAAGTAGGCGACCCTTGGCTGGGACCGGACACCCACGGCTGCAGCACCACACCGGGGCTGCAGCAGGGGCGCTCGATGGAGATGGACCCGGAGATCATGAAGCTGGCCCTGCGCATTACTTTCGGCGCCGATGAAGAGCTGCTCAAAGGGTTATTCAAGCGCGTGCCACAGCGGCCATGGTATGCACGGCATTTGAAGGTCAAGCGCGAGGCTTAGCGGGCGTTTTTAAACCTGCTCCTCCCCGCGCAATTGCGCACTCATTTCATCGCAACTGTGTGCCCAGTCGCTCAACCATTGCGGCAGCGGCGGCGAGGTGTCGTCCAAGCCCAGCTCGCGGATAAATTCGGCCGGGGGCAGTGTGCCCTTGGCAGAGCGAAACAGCCCGCGCATCACCACCACGCCAACCACCCGCCCATTGCTGACGAAGCGGTGCTCCATCAGGTTCCACTTGTGGTCCCAGCCGAGAATGCGGGTGTGCACGTCGAATGCCTCGAACAGCTTCAATTCCCGACGGAACTTGCCCCAGGTATCGCCGACTATCGGCATGGCCTTGTGGCGCAGTGCCACGCGAAATGCGCCCGTGCGCAGCACAAAATCCATGCGCGCCACGTCGGCCAGGGTGAAATATCGGCCATTGGTGACATGCCGGTTCAGGTCCAGGTCCAGCGGCCAGACCCGCATGCGCACCACCGTGGTGGCCAGGCCGTGAACCGGTTTGCGCCAGGGGCGGCGCAACAGCATGAGCAGTAATCGAAACCAGAGATTCATAAAAACGCCAGACAGTTGATCAATGGCCGCACTTTACGGGGGCGGAATCGGCTAAGGTAGATGCGTAAATGACTTATTACATGCGAAAAGTGCAAGCTGGAGTTTTTACATGCACGTCACCTTGCTCCTGGCGGATCAGTGTTCCGCTGCCAGTGCCACCCTGGCCATGGAAATGCTCAGTGCGGCCAATCTGTTCGCTCAAAGCCCACCGTTCGAGGTGACGCTCGCGTCTCTGGACGGCCACCCGGTGACGGTATGGGGTGGGCAATGCCTGCAGGTGCACGGTTCGCTGGCGCAGATCGCGCGCACCGACCTAGTGCTGATTCCCGGTTTTCTCTTTACCCTCAAGGAAGCCCTGCCGACGTTCGCCGCCTACGGCGCCTGGTTGCGTGAGCAGCATGGGCAGGGCGCCGTGTTGGCTTCGATGTGCACGGCGGCGTTCATGCTGGCCGAGACGGGGTTATTGCACGGCTTGCGTGCGACGACTCACTGGGCATTTGCCGGGTTCTTCCGGCGTCGGTATGCCCAGGTCAGCCTGGATGAGGGGCAGATCCTCTGCGAAGACAATCGCCTGATCACCTGCGGGGGCGCTACGGCGGCGATGGACTTGATGCTGCATCTGATCCGCCGTTTCGGCTCGCCGGAGCTGGCTCATACCTGCGGCAAGTACTTGCTGATCGATGCTGGGCGCACTGAGCAGTCGGCCTACGCGATGTGGTCGCTGCCCAAGAGCCACGGTGATGCGCAGATCCTGCGTGTGCAGCATTGGTTGGAGCAGCACTTTGCGCAGTCATTGGTGATCGACGAGGTTGCCCAGCGCTTTGGCTTTGGGGTGCGTAATTTCAAGCGGCGCTTCAAGGAAGCCACGGGGTGTACGCCGATTGGTTATCTGCAGAGCCTGCGTCTGGAGCGTGCCAAGCAGATGCTTGAGTCGACACGGATGACGCTCGATAGCATTACGTATGCGGTGGGTTATGAGGACAGTAATTCGTTTAGGCGGTTGTTTCAGCAGCGGGTGGGGATGCTGCCGGCGGCGTATCGCAAGAAGTTTCTGACTGCCCCGTGATCCAAATGTGGAAGCTGGCTTGCCTGCGATGACGGCCTGCCAGCCGACCCATATCTACCTGAAACCCCACGATCCAACTGTGGGAGCTGGCTTGCCTGCGCTGACGGCCTACCAGCCGACACTTCTGTACCTGACTCCCCGCGTTCCAAATGTGGGAGCTGGCTTGCCTGCGAAGACGGCCTGACAGCCAACACATTTGGACAGTGTATATATCCATTCCTTCGGTAACGGCCGCCTAGGGTTCCGCCCTGACGGCGGCTCACTTTCGAAAAGCCGGAATGCCGGCCCAGACAAAAGTAAGCAAAGCGCTCTTGCCCCACCACTCGGCACCTCGCTTAGGCTCGGTGTGCCCGTAATCCGCCAGTGATTTGGGGGGCCGCCGCCACGCGCCATCCATGGCGCGGGGCGGCTAAGCCGGCATCCCTGCCGGTTTACCCCCCAAATCCCTGTCGAATTCCGGCCAGCGTGGTTTAACGGGGCGCCTGAGATCAAAAGCAGATCAAGATCAAGAG
>NZ_WKCD01000396.1:0-3809 GCF_021606625.1 Pseudomonas sp. PA-4-8C | reverse complement strand
CCGCTTCTGTTTTTGTCTGAGCACACCGCTACCCACGACGACCCCCCCTCTGCTGACTCCGTCGGCAGCGCCAGATGTGAATAAGAGACACCCCTGGCTGCAGGCGTGCCGTTCCCGCCACGTCTGGGCAAACCCGCCGAATATGCCGCGCTGGTACGCCACATCATTGAAAACAGCATGCTCAATGGCGAGGTGATCCGTCTCGACGGTGCCTTGCGCATGGCCGCCAAATAAGGAGCAATGGCTATGAACGATCCTATTGTTATTGTCAGCGCTGTGCGTACGCCCATGGGCGGGTTCCAGGGCGACCTTAAAAGCCTGACCGCGCCGCAATTGGGCGCTGCCGCCATTCGTGCGGCGGTCGAGCGTGCTGGTATCGCCACCGATGCCGTCGACGAAGTGCTGTTTGGCTGCGTGCTGCCCGCCGGGCTTGGACAAGCGCCTGCTCGCCAAGCTGCCTTGGGTGCCGGGTTGGACAAGGGCACGCGCTGCACCACCCTCAACAAGATGTGCGGCTCCGGCATGGAAGCGACGATCCTGGCCCACGACTCGCTGCGCGCTGGCAGCGTCGATGTGGTGATCGCCGGCGGCATGGAAAGCATGTCCAACGCCCCGTACCTGCTGGACCGGGCGCGCAGCGGCTACCGCATGGGCCACGGCAAGGTGCTGGACCATATGTTCCTCGACGGCCTCGAAGATGCCTACGACAAGGGGCGCCTGATGGGCACCTTTGCCGAGGACTGCGCCGAGCACAATGGTTTTACCCGTGAGGCCCAGGACGCGTTTGCCATCGCTTCCCTGACCCGCGCACAAGAGGCCATCACCCACGGCAGCTTTGCGAGTGAAATCGTCCCGGTGCAGGTCACCGTGGGCAAGGAACAAAAAACCATCCTCCATGATGAGCAACCGCCAAAAGCCAAGCTGGACAAGATTGCCAGCCTGAAACCGGCGTTCCGTGACGGCGGTACGGTGACAGCGGCCAACTCCAGCTCGATCTCCGATGGCGCCGCGGCGTTGTTGCTGATGCGTGAGTCCGAGGCGCTCAAGCGCGGCCTCAAGCCCTTGGCAGTCATTCACGGGCACGCCGCGTTTGCCGATGAGCCGGGGCTGTTTCCGGTGGCGCCGGTAGGAGCGATCCGCAAGCTGATGAGCAAGACCGGCTGGAGCCTGGACGAGGTGGACCTGTTCGAAATCAACGAGGCCTTCGCCGTGGTCAGCCTGGTGACGATGAGCAAGCTGGAGATTCCCCACGACAAGGTCAACGTGCACGGCGGCGCCTGTGCATTGGGCCACCCCATTGGTGCCTCTGGCGCACGTATCCTGGTGACGTTGCTCGCGGCCCTGCGCCAGAAGGGGCTCAAGCGTGGCGTCGCAGCCATTTGCATTGGCGGCGGTGAAGCCACGGCCATGGCCGTTGAATGCCTGTATTGAGGATGACCTATGTTGCCCAATGACGAACAACTGCAGATCAGCGACGCCGCCCGGCAATTTGCCCAGGAACGTTTGAAACCCTTCGCCGCCGAGTGGGACCGCGAGCATCGCTTTCCCAAGGAAGCCATCGCGGAAATGGCCGAACTGGGCTTTTTCGGCATGCTGGTGCCAGAACAGTGGGGCGGTTGCGACACCGGCTACCTGGCCTACGCCATGGCCCTGGAAGAGATCGCCGCGGGCGACGGTGCCTGCTCCACGATCATGAGCGTGCACAACTCGGTGGGTTGCGTGCCGATCCTCAAGTTTGGCAATGATCAGCAGAAAGAGCAGTTCCTCACGCCCCTGGCCAGCGGCGCCATGCTGGGTGCTTTTGCGCTGACCGAACCCCAGGCCGGCTCCGATGCCAGCAGCCTGAAAACCCGTGCGCGCCTTGTAGGCGACCACTATGTGCTCAATGGCTGTAAACAGTTCATCACCTCCGGGCAAAACGCCGGGATTGTGATTGTGTTTGCGGTCACCGACCCCGCTGCGGGTAAACGTGGGATCAGCGCGTTTATCGTGCCCACCGATTCGCCGGGTTATACCGTGGCGCGGGTGGAAGACAAGCTGGGGCAGCATGCCTCGGACACCTGCCAGATTCTGTTTGAAGACGTGAAAGTGCCGGTGGCCAACCGCCTGGGCGAGGAGGGCGAAGGCTACAAAATCGCCCTGGCCAACCTGGAAGGCGGCCGCGTGGGCATTGCCTCCCAGTCGGTGGGCATGGCCCGCGCCGCCTTCGAAGCGGCCCGCGACTATGCCCGTGAGCGTGAAAGCTTTGGCAAGCCGTTGATCGAACACCAGGCCGTCGCCTTTCGCCTGGCCGACATGGCCACCCAGATCGCCGTCGCCCGGCAGATGGTGCATTACGCCGCCGCCCTGCGTGACAGCGGCAAGCCAGCGCTGGTGGAAGCGTCCATGGCCAAGCTGTTTGCCTCGGAAATGGCCGAGAAAGTCTGCTCAGCCGCCTTGCAAACCCTGGGCGGTTACGGTTACCTGAACGACTTCCCCCTGGAGCGGATCTACCGCGATGTGCGGGTCTGCCAGATTTACGAAGGCACCAGCGATATTCAACGCATGGTCATCTCACGCAATCTTTAAGGAGCCGATACATGAGTTACGAAACCATCCTGCTTGACGTCCAGGGCCGTGTCGGGCTGATCACGCTTAACCGCCCCAACGCGCTGAACGCCCTGAATGCACAACTGGTCAGCGAGCTGAACCAGGCGCTGGACAGCCTGGAAGCCAATCCTGAAATTGGCTGCATCGTGCTGACCGGCTCGAAAAAGGCCTTCGCGGCCGGTGCCGATATCAAGGAAATGGCCGAGCTGACCTACCCGCAGATCTATATGGACGATCTGTTCAGCGACAGCGACCGCGTGGCCAACCGTCGCAAGCCGATCATTGCCGCCGTGAATGGTTTCGCCCTGGGCGGCGGCTGTGAACTGGCCTTGATGTGTGACTTTATCCTTGCCGGCGACACCGCCAAGTTTGGCCAGCCGGAAATCAACTTGGGCGTGCTGCCGGGCATGGGCGGCACCCAGCGCCTGACCCGTGCGGTGGGCAAAGCCAAGGCCATGGAGATGTGCCTGACCGGGCGTTTTATCGACGCGGTGGAGGCCGAGCGCTGCGGGGTTGTGGCGCGCATCGTGCCCGCCGATGAACTGCTGGAGGAAGCGCTGAAGGTGGCTACCCTGATCGCCGGTAAATCTGTGCCGATCAGCATGATGGTCAAGGAAAGCGTGAACCGTGCGTTTGAAGTCAGCCTGTCTGAAGGCGTGCGTTTTGAGCGCCGGGTGTTTCATGCGGCGTTTGCGACCCAGGACCAGAAGGAAGGCATGGCCGCGTTTGTGGCCAAGCGGGCGCCGGAATTCAAGGATAAGTAAGCCTGATGGGTGTGTGGCCTGCCAGCCGACACCTACCTGACACCCCAACGATCCAACTGTGGGAGCTGGCTTGCCTGCGATGGCGGCCTCCCAGCCGGCGCCTATCTACCTGATCCCCTGCGGTCAAACTTGTGGGAGCGGGCTTGCTCGCGAAGGCGGCCTAGCAGTCAACGCAGTTGGATTGTGTACATATCCATTGCTGCGGTAACGGCCGCTTAGGGTTCCGCCCTGACGGCGGCTCACTTTGCAAAAGCGGCAAAGTAAGCAAAACGCTCTTGCCCCACCACTCGGCACCTCGCTTAGGCTCGGTGTGCCCGTAATTCGTCAGTGATTTGGGGGGCCGCCGCCACGCGCCATCCATGGCGCGGGGCGGCTAAACCGGCATCCCTGCCGGTTTACCCCCCAAATCCCTGTCGAATTCCGGCCAGCGTGGTTTAACGGGGCGCCTAAGATCAA
>NZ_WKCD01000395.1:0-3813 GCF_021606625.1 Pseudomonas sp. PA-4-8C | reverse complement strand
GGCGTCGGCCACCGACCCCATCATCGCGATCCGCGACATGCTGCCGACCTGGATGGCCGTGCCGTACCTGATCACCGCGTTCGGCGGGCTGTTGCTGTCGAACAACCTGTCGGTGTATTCGGCCGGTCTCACTACCTTGACCCTGGGCTTGAAGGTCAAACGCGTGCATGCGGTGATCGTCGATATCGTCGCGATCTTTGCCGGCTCCATCTACTTCATGCTGATCGCCGACAGCTTTTATGGCCCGTTCATCACCTTCATTTCGCTGCTGGCGGTGCCGATCACGGCGTGGGTCGGGATCTTCGTGGTCGACTTGATTCACCGGCATTACTACAGCCCCACCGACCTGCTGGACGTCAGCCCCAGCAGTGCCTACTGGTATCGCGGCGGCGTGGAGTGGCGTGCATTTGGCGCCTGGGCGGTGGCCATTGTGTTGGGGTTCAGCTTCACCACCATTGGCACCACCGCCGAAAACATCTGGTTTGCCGGGCCGCTGTCCGACTCCTGGCTGGGCCATAACGGCCTGGGCTGGATAGTAACCTTCCTGGTAGCGGGCGGAATATATGCAGTATTGGGCGGGGCGTCTGACCGTCGTCCGGCTTTAGTCGAGAGCGCCAATGTCTAGATTGCTGCACACCGGCCAGGTCATTGTCGACCTGGTCATGGGCCTCGACACCCTGCCGGCAAGCGGCGGTGACGTGCTGGCCAACTCCGCCAGTTTTCAAGTGGGTGGTGGTTTCAACGTAATGGCTGCGGCGCGGCGCAATGGGTTGTCGGTGGTTTACCTGGGTCGCCATGGCGAGGGGCGCTTTGGCGAGCTGGCGCGTGCCGCGATGCAGGCCGAAGGTATTGAAATGGCCTTGGCGGCCAGCGCAGGCAAAGACACCGGCTTGTGCGTGTCGCTGACTGAAGCCAGCACCGAACGCACCTTCATCTCCCATCTCGGCGCCGAGGGTGAGTTGAGCGCCGACGACTTGGCTCGGATCGTCCCGCGTGTCGATGATTACGTATACGTCAGTGGCTACAGCTTGCTGCTTGAAGGTAAGGCGCAGCCTTTGCTTGACTGGTTGCAGGCGCTACCGCGAGAGATCGTGGTGGTGTTCGACCCAGGCCCGATGGTCAAGGCGCTGGACTCCGCGTTGATGCGCGCGTTGTTGCCGCGTATCGACATCTGGACCAGCAATGGCCCTGAAGCCCTGGCGTTTACCGGGGCGGCGGATATGAGTCAGGCGCTGCCCATGCTCAATCAGCACTTGCAGGCACTGCTGGTTGTGCGTGATGGGCCAAATGGTTGCTGGGTAGGGCGAGGGGCACAGATCGAGCATGTCCCTGGATTCAAGGTTCAGGCCGTGGACAGCAATGGCGCGGGGGACGCACATGCGGGAGTATTTATTGCCGGGTTGGCGAATGGCTTGAAACCGGTTGAGGCGGCGCGTCGAGCGAACGCAGCGGCGGCATTGGCGGTAACCCGCTGGGGGCCAGCGACCTCGCCCGGCACTGCTGAGGTCGATGCATTAGTGACTGAATAAACGAGGCCCAAAAATGTGGGAGCGGGCTTGCTCGCGAAGGCGGTGTGTCAGTTAAAGCATGTGCTGACTGATACTCCGCCTTCGCGAGCAAGCCCGCTCCCACAATGGGTTCTGCGTTTAGCCTGCTTTTTTCAGGGCTTGGATCAACTCATCTTTGCGCATGGTTGAGCGTCCTGAAATATTCTTTTCCCGCGCCTCTTTCATCAAGCTTTCCTTGGTCTGCGTACCCAATGAAGCGCGACTGCTGCGCGGGTGGCCTTCACGGCTGGCAGCGGCGCGCTTGGCCGATTCCTGCCGGTCCTGGGCCTTCTTGGTCGGTGCTTTGCGCCTGCCTGATCCGCCGGTTTTCTCACCGCCGCCAGACTGTTTGTTCACGGTGGCCCAGGCACGAGCTTCGGCTTCGTCCTTGGGCAACCCTTTGTGCTCATAACTGTCTTCGATATGAGCGGCCTTGCGTTTCTGTTCGTCGGTGTATTTGGCTTTGCTTCCACGAGGCATCGCTAAAACTCCTTCTGGCCCCAGTCGCGGGGCCAGGCCAGAAATGGATTACTGAGTACTTTGGGCGTCGAGCTTGCGCGCTTCATCCACACCAGAAGCGGTGAGCTTGATCGGCAGGTTCAACGCGTATTCGCCGGCGTCGTCGGTGGTCACATGCCCATCCTTGATCAGCCCGCGGTCTTGCAGGAACGCCAAGACACTGGCGACCTCTTTTTCACCGCGGTAATTGTCCAGCACCTCCTTGCCCAAGCCTTGCGGGTGGGCGTGCAGCAGGCGGGTGAGGACTTCTTTTTCAAGGTTTCTATCGACGTTCATGCGTACCTCTTCACTGGGAAATGGTCGGGTGTAGGTCGTACCAAGGGTGCATCAAGGCGCTGGTTGTTTCTGCGCGCCCGGGATGTTCGAGTCGTCGCCCTTGTTGATCTTCGGCTCATTGTTGCTCGTGCCTGGGCCCATCTTGCCGTTGCCCACGGCCGCCGGTGCCTGGCGCTGGGTATCGTTTCCTTTGGTGCGTGGGTCGGCGCTGTTGTCGATGATCGCGCCACCGTTGGTGTCCATGCCGGTGCCCATGGATTTTTGCGACTCGGTGGTGGCGTCCGGCGTTGGATCTGTGGGGCCGGTGGTCGAGCTGGCCGCGAAGGCGCTCAGGGACGCGGCAGACAACAGGCCGGTGAGGGCGAGGGCAGCAAATTTGGAATTTTTCATCAGGGTGTCTCCATATGATTAATGTCCTTACCCTGTATTGGTCTGCCCGCGATTGTTGATCGTGCCGGGAGGGCGACGAACGGTATCAGCTCACCTGTATCACTTTGTGTGCCGATACTCGGCGCGCTATCAAGCGTGCCACCGTGATCGCCCAGTTGAGGGCCGTGATCACCAGTACGCTCAGCATCATTGTCGCAAGGCCGAAGTCGACGATGATCTTGCCTGCGAGCCAGGGAAACCCGAAGACGCCGATAAAGTACGCCAGGCTGAACAACAACAACGCCTGGGAAGTGGTGCCGCTGGGCGCTTCGTTGGCCACCAGGCCGTTGATCACTGAATACGTCAGGCCATACCCGATCCCTAGCGTGGCGGCGGCGAGCACATAACTGAGGTTGCCGCTGACACCAAACGCGAACAGCGCGATCGCGCCGAACATCACCCCCGATAACACACAGGCAGCCTGGTACGCATCGCGCTTGACCACGAAGCCTGCGATCAGCAAGCGGCTGGTGATTGCTGCTGTCAGGAAGCCCGCGAAGAACAGTGAATAGTCGAGCTTATGAGCCACGGCATAGCTGGTCTGGAACGAAGACAGCCCCCCGAATACGCAGCCACCCAGGCCGACCATCAGGATGGCGAACGCCGCCTTGGAAGACAGTATGCGGCGGCTTGCGCGCCAGGAAATCCTGGCGGTTGGCATATTCGCGTGCTGTCGCAACCGGGAGCCCATGCGCCAGAACATCACCACCCCGGCGAGGCTGGCGAGCCCGGCGATATAGAACGCGGTGGTCAGGGGCAGGTCCAGCGCAGTGGCGGCGCGTCCCAGCAAAGGGCCGGAACCTATGCCGCTCAACATACTGCCCGAGAGCAAGGCGAAATATTTGGCCCGCTGGCGTGGTTCCACTAGCAGCGTCACGATGATTGGGCCCAGGGTATAGAACACGCCCCAGCCCAAGCCAAGGGACAATCCAAACAGCATCAAGCCTTGGCCAAACCCCGGCGTCAGGGCAAACCCCAGGCAGGCCACCACCAACAATAGTCCGGTGCTCGCAATTGCTCGCGCCGCGCCCAGCGCATCAGC
>NZ_WKCD01000394.1:0-3817 GCF_021606625.1 Pseudomonas sp. PA-4-8C | reverse complement strand
GCCTACATCCTGCGGCAGCTTGATCACGCCTTGGCCGTTTTCGTCCAGGATCACAGCTTCGCCAACGGGCTTGCCGTCCTTGTCCTGCAATTGCACGGTCGAACCCGGCTTGCCGGTCACTGGCAGCTCGCCTTTTTCAGCGTCGATTACACCCGGCACCGGCTTGAGCAGTGGAACTTCAACGGTCGCCGCTGGCGACTCCTTGCCATCGTCCTTGGCCACGATACCGACCGACTCACCGCCCACCTCTTGTGGCAGCTTGATGATGCCTTGGCCGTTTTCGTCCAGGATCACAGCTTCACCGACTGGCTTGCCGTCCTTGTCCTGCAATTGCACGGTCGAACCGGGCTTGCCGGTGACCAACAGCTCGCCTTTATCCAGATCGATCGAACCGGCACTCGGCTTCGACAGTGGCAAGGCCAACGCAGGCGAAGGGGCAGATTCCACACCATCAAGCTTCTGCGTTGCTGTAATGCTCTGATTGCTGGCGGCGGCCGGTATCTGAATCTGCGCAAGACCATCACTGCCAATCACCTGCGTAGCGACAGGTTGACCGTTCTGGCCTTTGATCTCGACCACGGCACCCGGCCGCCCCTCGACTGTCAACGTGCCGCTCTGGGCGTCGAACTTCAGTACGGGGGCTGCCAGCGCGGTCGCTCCGGCAGTAGAAGGACCGTGGGAATGTCCACCTCCACCGTCACCACTCTTCACCAGCGCCACCACACCGGCGAGTCCCAATGCCCCAACCAACCACAGGTAGGTGTGGTCATCAGTCTCGTCTTTGAGCACTTCATTGTCAGCGGTGCTGATTTCATCGAAAGTGAACACTGACGTGTCTTTTACATAGCTGGCCTGCCAGAACTTTCCATTTTCTTCCAGCACCAGTTCATTAGGTGGGCCACCCGCTAAAATGACAAAGAAGTTCTTTAGAACAATCGTCTCCCCTGACTTCAGCGCGATGACCAAGTCATGTCCGGACTGTTTGCAAGACTGAATATCTGAAGGCGCCACCCCGATCTTAACAATGCTGGGCACCGTTATATTCACGGGCAGACCCTCTGCCTGCTCTACGGCCTCGCCAGAACCAACACCTAACAAACTAATCTTAGCCATATATAATCACACCCCACCATAAAATTTTATTTTATGGATTATGAATATTTGCGGCACTGCAACAGGTGCTCGCGAATGCGGCACCTCAGGACCACGCTGAAAAACCAGTTAGCCTATTAGCTATTATTTATAGTGGAGAGACAAATCCTACATGTATGTAGGCAAATTCCCAGCGACTTCAGGGGCACGCCATGATGCGCCGCGAGCGACACGCTACTCGACGCTTCTTCTCCCCAGCCAGCCGAGGTGAAACCAATTAAATCCTGCCAACGAGTGCCTCTGCGCCCACGCCTTCAGGCAGCGCTGGGAATATTCCTACATATAAATCAGAACAAATCTGATTACATGTCGAAAAATTCGAGTGCTGACCGTACAGCTCAATAGTTTGGTTATACCTGCCCAGCAACGCCTTTCACCAAACGGGATCGCTTGCGACCGTCCCCCCCGAAAGCAGGACTGTCTCTTTCAACTTGAAGCGCCCAGCTGCCATTAGACATATGATTTTAAAATCAATTAACTTTGAGGTTGGCTCACGCCAAGCGACATGAATAAAATATATTCTGTGATTTGGAACATCTCTAAGCGTTGCTGGGTAGTTGCCTCGGAACTCGCGAGAAATAACGGCAAAGCTACATCCTCCAAAAGTGCAAGCAATCGCGCCGAGCTCATAAAAAAAACCAGGCATCCAGCACTGTCGCAGCTTCATGTAGCTTTGAGGCAACTTAGCGGTCGTAAATTCCTAACGCATATGGTCGCCCCCTTGATTTTAACTTTGGCAGCGGCGCCTGCTGCATTAGCCAACAACGCACTTTTCGTCAACGACGGCAACGATAACGGCTGTAGTGGTGCTACAGACAATGACGGATACACCGGATCGAGCAGTAATTCATCAGCAAACTGCTCACCATCAGACAGTGCAACTCAAACCAATCGTTCATTATTTTACAATCCGAACGGTGTAACGGGTGCTGGAGCTACATCTCTTACACTCGGCAATCAACTACTTGTAAATGGTGGTTCCACTACTGGGTTGATGCCCATAGTGCCGGCCGCGGCACACATCAATACGCTCGATATGCGCGGTACGAAAGTGCTGCAATTGGGTAGCGGGATAGTAGGGGCTACGTCCCTGGATGCGGTGAACGGAACTGAGCTTTACAACACAGCCAACTCAGCCGCCAATGCAATAGGCGGCGGCGCTCAGGTCAGCGGTGTAGCCGGACTGATTACCCTGCCAAGCTTCACCACCACTATCCTGAGTACTACAGGTGCAGTGACCGGCACCAATATCAACACCAATGTTGGCAGCGCCCTGTCCAACCTCAATACCAGTCTCGTCAACACCGCCGCTGTGGCCGTCAAATATGACAATGCAGGCACCAAAGCCCAGGTGACGCTCAACCCCGGTGGTAGCGTTACGGTGCTGAATAATGTTGCCGTCGGCGCCTTGAACGCTACCAGCACAAACGCCATCAATGGCAGCCAGTTGTTCAGCACCAATACGACCGTCAATAATCTCAACAATCAGCTCACCAGCGTGACAAACACTGCTGCAGCTGGCATCAAATATGACAATGTCGCTACCAAAGACAAGGTCACCTTCAACAATGGTGGGGCCTCAACAGCATTGACCAACGTTGCCGTCGGCGCCTTGAACGCTACCAGTACCGATGCGGTCAATGGCAGCCAACTGTTCACCACCAATACTACCGTCAACAATCTGAACAACCAGCTCACCAGCGTAGCGAACGCCGCAGCTGTTGGCATCAAATACGACGATGCAGAGACAAAAGCCAAGGTCACCTTCAACAGCGGTGGGGCCCCGACTGCATTGGCCAACGTTGCAGTTGGCGCCTTGAACGCTAACAGCACCGATGCGGTCAATGGCAGCCAACTGTTCGCCACCAATAACTCGGTCACCGACCTGGGCACTCAGCTCAGCGACCTCGCAACCAGCGCCGGCGCCCAGGAAGGGAACATCGCCAATGCATTGGGTGGTGGCGCTGCGCAGGATCCAACAACTGGTGTCTGGAAGGCTCCGACCTTCACCACTGCCACCATTGATAGCAATGGCGCCAAAACCGGTACCCTCGACAGCAACAATGTTGGTGATGCCTTGACTAACCTCAGCGACAGCCTGGTCAACACCGCTGCCGTCGGCGTCAAATATGACGATGCCGGTACCAAAGCCAAAGTCACCTTCAACCCCGGCAGTACCGCCACACTGTTGAGCAATGTGGCTGCCGGCACCTTGGATGCCACCAGCACCGATGCCATCAATGGCAGCCAACTGTTCGCCACCAATAACTCGGTCACCGACCTGGGCACTCAGCTCAGCGACCTCGCAACCAGCGCCGGCGCCCAGAACGGGAACATCGCCAATGCATTGGGTGGTGGCGCTGCGCAGGATCCATCGACGGGTATCTGGAAGGCTCCGACCTTCACCACTGCGACCATCGATGGCAATGGTGCCCTGACCGGTACTCTCGACAGCAACAACGTCGGCGATGCTTTGACTAACCTCAGCGACAGCCTGCTCAACACCGCTGCCGTCGGCGTCAAATATGACGATGCCGGTACCAAAGCCAAGGTCACCTTCAACTCCGGCAGTACCGCCACACTGTTGAGCAATGTGGCGGCTGGCACCTTGGATGCCACCAGCACCGATGCCATCAATGGCAGCCAACTGTTCGCCACCAATAAC
>NZ_WKCD01000393.1:0-3822 GCF_021606625.1 Pseudomonas sp. PA-4-8C | reverse complement strand
GTGTAGGCGCTGTCTTAGCAACTCCACAGTGCTACGGCGAGTCCGCAGTATTGTGGGGTTGCTCTTTCAATCCAGGTGAATCAAGCGACTCGGCGAGTTGGCTTGACGGGAAAGCGTATAACCAAGGTGTACCAAGGAAGCTGCTTATGCGCAGCCGTCACTTGCGAGAGCCACACCTGTGCACAGACGAAACGCTCAAAATGACACTGCAAGGAGACCTCTATAGACTAAGATGCCAGCGCAATGATGGGTTCGAAGGCACTGTATTTCCAGAAACTTGATCGTTGAAGCGCCGACCCTGAGCATGAGGGGCGGCGGTGGGAGCGCTTGAATATGGGCTGCCCCACCCGCAACCGCGCAGCAAAAATAAATATGCATTCCACCAGCAGTTAGCAGATAGGGATATCACATGAGCCTTCCCCACACCCCAGACGTAACCATAGAGTTTGCTGAGCCGAACGGGCGTTGTGCCCAGGACGTATGGGATCGAGAGTATGAACAAGCGCCTACCATTCCATCATCGCTAAGAGCTGCACCGGCACATGCACTCGTCGAGCTGATGAAAACCTGTGAATTCCCCACTGCACGGGTCTTGGATCTTGGTTGCGGCAACGGTCGTAATAGCCTTTTTCTCGCGAGTTTGGGTATGCAGGTCGTCGCTCTGGACTTCTGTCCAAAAGCGGTGGCTTTGACACGTAGGCGTGTTGAGGAAGCCGGACTGTCAGGGGCTGTCGAAGTTGTGAAGCAAGATCTGCTAGAGGGAATCCCAGGGGGCGACGGGACTTACGATCTTGTAATGGATGCTTATTCGCTTTGCCATTTCACCCGCGACGAAGATCAACAGCGTGTTCTGCATGAGGTAGCGCGCGTGCTGAAGCCTGGGGGGCACTTTATCAAGATTCATGTCGACAGCTCGGACGCTTATTACTTAGAGAGGCTTCATACGCGAACATCCTACGGGCACATCAGCTTTGACCCCGCCAATGGCTTAAAGAAGATGCATTGCAGCTTGGCGACTTACACTGAGCAGGTCACTCCAAACTTTACCCTTGTCAAGGCTGTAAATGTCAACTTTCCTGACGACGTCCGCGGCAAAGTATATGACCGAAGCATATTTGCCTGTTTGATGCAGAACGTTAAGGGGGCGATATGAACGAAAAGAATCTGGACCCCTCAACGGGCCAATTCATTGATCCAATGTTTGCAGTCATGATCGCTGCCGCCGTGGCCGAGACCATTTTAGTGTGGGTCAAGGAAGGCGCTATCCCTGACTGTTTCACATTGATGGTGGTGATGGTCGGTTATGTGAATCTGCTATTGAGTTGGTTTGGCTATCATAAGTCGGTATTGAAAAGTCCAATACTTGGGAGTCTCCGCTTTATTGTGACCATCGTTCTCTTGCCACTCTACTTACTCACCGTAGTGCTGGCGACAAAACCTTTTTATTGCGTCGCCTTGACCTACACAAGCATATTTTTTCTATGGTCTTTTTGGGAATACTTAAAATACCGAGAGCGCTCGTTAGAAAAGAGCTTCTTATCGTTGCAGTTCAGGTCATTCAATGTAATGGTCTACCTCGCAACGATCTATGTCGTCATCGCAAAATTTGTCCCTGCCTCAAGTATCTCAATACTGCCTGAGTGGTTTTTCACGCTTGCCGACCCTATAGGCCTATTTGCGATTGTTTGTGCCATCGTCGTACTCCGTGCGAAGAAAAGTAGTAAAGATAGCAATGCGCCCCTTTCGAAGATCATCGGCCAGATCAAGATTTTGCTATTTGGTGATCAGGCAGGCGCTTAGAGGATGCCGTTAACCAAACGCGACGCCGCATGCATTGAACGCCGCCTTATCATCAGCCTGATTGAAGCCTGCGAGACCGCCAAGAGCGAAATCACAGGCTTCGATTGGTTGACTCATACGGTCGACCACAGTGCCCTCCCCAAAAGCCTGCGCTTGACTGTGAAGAGGACGGCCAACGCCAGCACGGTGGAGACTGGCGCGTACGTCTGGCCCGGCACTGACGCTGGCTCTATTTATCAAGACAAACGCATACCCATCTCTAATGCGCGCGTTTCAAACCCAAACTCGGCTTAGAAGGTGGGGGAGCATAAGGCTGAGAATGATAGGTGGATTTGAATGTCGAGCCCGAGAGAGGCTCCGATGGCGGTGGCACAGTCAATCTCTTCATTGCGCCTGAAACGCCGCTTTCGCAGCCTCGCTAAAGCTCGACAGCTCCCACAGGGGATTGGCGGTACTGCGAAAAAGGCACAGATATATTTTCTACACAGTAAAGGTTTAAATCAGATTTCATGCGAACCGGCGGTGCATGCAGTTCTACGATTAAAATTTAGCTGAGCAACGGACTGACATGCAGGACCGGGTTGTTCCTGACCTTGGTCAGTCGGATCTTGACTCGACTACCTGGTTTGCCAAAGAACATCGCGGCCCTTACACCCGTCAGCTTATGCCCTTCCGTGTAGTTGAAACTCTCGGTCACGCTTTGGCGAACAAGCCGTTCAAAACTGCGAGAGTTCTCCGAGATCCACGTAATCACCTCTCTTGTAAGTGTGGTTGGTGCGGGTTGAACTGGTTCGGGCCGCCCTTTGATTTTTAGCCTTGCTGGCTTCGGTCGTTTGGCTTCAAACAAAGTGATGTCATCAAGCTGGAAAGAGCCGGGCACTGTGCATACGTGCGATTTCCCCCACCACAAACTCACGACGAGGTTGGTGCCGTCTGGATGGCCGATTAGGCTCCTAGCAGCCGAGGACACTCGCAGAGACAGCTTCGGGAAAGCCTTGAATATCCCTGGCCCGAAAGTGATCCCTCGAGCAATCAGGCTGATTTGTTGACCAGCGACCCTTGCCCAGCCAAAGTCATTCGATTCCAGGAAGCACAAATAGCGGTCACCTTTATCTAACGTTGCCTCAACCTTCCCGTTCGGCCGCTCCCAGACCAGTAAATTGGCTTTATCTTCGGTCTTGAGAACAGAAGACTGGTCTATGCGCTTCACCTGAGCGGTTTTTGTGATGCTGGCTCTCAAGGCTTTTTTTAGCTTGCTGGCGATCGCAGCTCGATTTTTCGCATGCGCTTCGAAGCGCTCACGTCGGGCGCGTCGCCGGGACTTGTCAATGAAATCCTTTTGGTGCTCCGCACATTGTTTCTGGAACTCTTTGTGCAAGGCCTTCAAACGCTCGATATCCACCGTCATATCCGCGACCATTTCTGGCGTGATGCGCTCGGCATCATCCAGCCAGGGCTCAACGATGTCCATTGCCTGCCGGCGAGCCGGTTCGTCTTTAAGGTGAACACTGAGCTCGAGATTGTGCTTTCCACCCTGAGTCAGGTTCTGGCTGCCTACCGTGACAAAGGTGTCTTTGTCAGTCACCAGCTTGGCGTGAAGCCCATCGAGTTGGTAGACCTCATGTTTTTTCATCAGCTCGACGATGTCCTCAAGATCCGAACCACCGGTAGCAAAGACGTTGGTGTCAAACAGCGTGTAGATCCGCGCGCCTCTCTTGCCTTTAACCAGAGTCAATGCAACGTCCTTGGTGATATAGGGCGACAGGATGATCAGTGGCTGGGTAGAACGCTTTGCCTGTTGCATCCAGCGTGAGTGGATATCCTTAAACATGCGCATGTAAGCTTCTTCCTGAAGTGCTGCCCGCCCGGACGAACCGAGCTGATTCCAAGGGTGGGCGTTGAATTTTGGCCGATATCTACCGGTGAAGACCGACTTAAAAAGGCTGATGCAGATGGTCGGTCTAGCGATTTTTTTCAAAAAAAGTAGTTCGTCCCGATCTGCCTACGAGACGTTGACAACTA
>NZ_WKCD01000392.1:0-3822 GCF_021606625.1 Pseudomonas sp. PA-4-8C | reverse complement strand
CTCTTTTTCAACCGAACTACCCGCTGCGTATTGGCGCCGCTCGCCGACCGACTGGAGCAGCCTGACCAGCCAGGCACACCGCTGTCGTCAAGCCACCCGTTGTTACGCCGCATCCTGGCAAGCGTCGAACAACTGCTGCAAGAACGGCGAACCCTCAAAGAGCAGTCCCGCGCGCTGACGTTGGAAATCCGCCAGTTGGAGGAGCGCCTGGCCCGCCGTGACCAGCTGGTGCGGCAGTGGGAGGCGCGCTGGACCCTGATCACACAGGGTGCAGGTGAACGGTTCTGGGAGCTGGAACTGGATGGCGCCGCCGCCCCCGCACCGGGTGCTGCGATGACGTGGACGGGGTCTGCGTCGAACCTGGCCCAGGCGATTGACCAGTTTGGCGGCTGGAGCGAACAACTGCATCCGGATGACCAGCCAGCGCATCGGAAGGCGCTCGCCCGGCACCTTGCCGATCGCAGCGGGCGTACGGCCTTTGCGCTCGACGTGCGGATGAAGTCGGCACTCGGCAATGACTATCGCTGGTGCCGGATCAGCGGAGCCGCCCGACGCGATGCGCAGGGCACAGCGCTTGCCATGGGGGGAACCGTGCGTGACATTCATGAACAGTACCTGCACCACGAGGCGCTCGAACTGGCGGCCACACGTTTCGACATTTCCCGAGAAATGCTGCACGACGGGCTCTGGGATATCGAGGTGGTGGCCGGCGACCCGGCGAACCCGAACAATACCATTTGGTGGTCTTCGCAGATGCGCCGGCTGCTGGGCTGCAACACGGTGGAAGAGTTCCCCAACACCCTGGAAAGCTGGACCTCGCGCTTGCATCCCGAGGATAGCGCACGAGCCATCGGCGCGTTCGTCGCCCATGTGGACGACCGCAGCGGCAAGACCCCATTCGATGTGGAGTATCGACTCAAACACACCAATGGCACTCACCGTTGGTTTCGCGGCCGGGGGCAAACCCGCCGCGCACCGGACGGCGCGCCGCAACGGGTGGTGGGTGCCATCACCGATATCCATGCCCACCATGAAGAAAGTGCGATGCGCGAGGCGCAGGCGCAACAACACCAAGTGATGCAGGAAACCCTCACCAAGCTGACGCAGATTGTCGCCACGATCCAAGGCATTGCCAGCCAGACCAACCTGTTGGCATTGAATGCCGCCATTGAAGCGGCGCGAGCTGGCGAAGCCGGTCGCGGGTTTGCGGTGGTCGCCGATGAAGTGCGTAAGCTGGCCACGCGGACCAGCCACGCGACCCAGCAAGCGGCCCAGATGATGGACCACTAGCGACATCCAGGCACCCGCGCAGCCTGCGTGGGCACAGGTCATATTCCAACAATAATAATCAGGTACGTTATGCGCGATTACGACTCAGCAGTCTCATCCTTCGATTATCTACAGCTGGCTGCCCAGGACTTGCGCGGCGAACCCGGCGCCTTGAATGCCTGCATTGAATGCTGCGACCGGCACGCCGATGGCCATGCCGTGGCGTTGTATTGCGAAACGTACGATGGCCGCGCCACGCAGTACACCTTCAGCGAACTGCAGGCGCACGCGGCGCGTTTCGGCAACTTCCTGCGGGCCCATGGCGTGCAGCCGGGGGATCGGGTCGCCGGCCTGATGCCACGCACGGTTGAACTGGTGATCGCCATCCTGGGAACCTGGCGCATCGGGGCGGTCTACCAACCGCTCTTTACCGCATTCGGTCCCAAGGCCATTGAACAGCGACTGGACTGTTCCAACGCGCGCTGGATCGTGACCGACGCCCACAACCGTCCCAAGCTGGACGAGCTCCTCGACTGCCCCCACGTCATCGTGACCGACGCCACCTCACAGCGCCCCAGCGACTACGCGTTTTGGGATGTGCTGGAGCATCAACAACCCGACTGCACACCTGAGCTGCTGGACGCCCGTGCGCCGTTCCTGCTGATGTGCACCTCGGGCACCACAGGGCCGGCCAAGCCGCTGGAGGTGCCTGTGAGCGCCATCCTAGCCTTCAAAAGTTATATGCGCGATTCAATCGACCTGCGCGAAGACGACCGTTTCTGGAACCTCGCCGACCCCGGCTGGGCCTATGGCTTGTATTACGCCGTGACCGGGCCACTGGCATGCGGCCGGGCCACGCTGTTCCATGACGGCCCTTTCACCGTGCAAAGCACCAGCCGGATTATCGCCAAGTACGGGATCAGCAACCTGGCCGGCTCGCCTACGGCCTTTCGCCTGCTGATAGATGCCGGGGCCGAGTTCGCCGACGCGGTGCGTGGCCAACTGCGTATCGTCAGCAGCGCCGGCGAACCGCTCAACCCGCAAGTCATCCGTTGGTTCGCCGAACAGCTCGGCGTGGTCATTCACGACCATTACGGCCAAACCGAAATCGGCATGGTGTTATGCAATCACCATGGGTTACGCCATCAGGTACGTGAGGGTTCTGCCGGTTATGCGGTGCCGGGGTACCGGATTGTCGTGCTGGACGATGCGCAGCGGGAATTACCGACCGGCCAGCCGGGCGTACTGGCGGTGGATCGCGAGCGCTCGCCCCTGTGCTGGTTCAATGGCTACCTTCACATGCCCACCAAGGCGTTTGTGGGCCGTTACTACTTGAGCGGCGATATCGTGGAGCTCAATGAGGACGGCAGTATCAGCTTTGTCGGCCGTAACGACGATGTGATCACCACGTCCGGCTACCGCGTGGGGCCTTTCGATGTAGAGAGCGCGCTCATCGAACATCCGGCAGTGGTCGAAACCGCGGTGATCGGCAAACCCGACCCGCAACGTACCGAGCTGATCAAAGCGTTTGTCGTGCTCAACCGTGAGTACCTGCCCAGTGTCGAGTTGGCGGAAGTCTTGCGCCTGCATGTCCGACAGCGCCTGGCTGCGCATGCATACCCACGGGAAATCGAGTTCGTTGAGCAACTGCCCAAGACCCCCAGTGGCAAGTTGCAGCGGTTCGTTCTGCGCAACCAGGAAATTGCCAAACAGCAGGCACTCGACACATGACTCACGGGCGTATGGCTCCCCCGCTCAGCCGCTCGGAGTTCCAGCGCAGAGCCCTGGAGCTGTTCAAGGAGCGTAGTTTCAGCCAGGTCAGCATGCGCGAATTGGCCGCGCATGTTGGCATCAGCCCGGGCGCGATTTATCACCATGTAGAGAGCAAGGAAGCCATGCTGTTTGAGTGGCTGACAGAGCTGTATCAGGCGCTGTTGTCGCACGTCGATCGGATCAACACCCGTAGATTGACGGCCGCGCAACGCCTGGCAAAGCTGATCGAAGGCCATCTTCAATTGCATGAACAGATGACCGGGCACTTCAAGTTGGCGGTCATGGATGCCAATTGCCTGGGCGCCCCGATGCAAGCGAGCGTTGAGCGATTGAGGCTAGCCTATGAGTCGGAACTCATGAAGGTGGTCGGCCAACTGGGCCATCAGCCCGGCGGGCCGTTGCGCGAGGGCGCGCTCACGGCGATTCTGCCCGTGCTGAACAGCCTGCCCACATGGCTGAGCCCAAAGATTGATCACCGTCAGCGTCGGCTTATTACAAAGACCATCGCCGATGCGGTCATAAAGGCCATTAATTCCCTACCTTGAGTGACTACACCCAACGGTAACCACGACGCGAAGCGAGCCGCTCTTGATCTGCTTTTGATCTTGATCTTAAGCGCCCCGTTAAACCACGCTGGCGGATTACGGGCACACCGAGCCCAAGCGAGGTGCCGAGTAGTGGGGCATGTACCTTTTGCTTACTTTTGGGCTCTTTTCAAAAGTGAGCCGCTGTCAGAGCGGAACCCTAAGTGGCCGTTACCGCAGGAATGGATATGTACTC
>NZ_WKCD01000391.1:0-3822 GCF_021606625.1 Pseudomonas sp. PA-4-8C | reverse complement strand
TTAACAAGATAATAACTATTGCCCAAACCGCAACAGTGCGAGCGATGGGATCTCCTGTGGGAGCTGGCTTGCCTGCGATGCAGACACCTCGGTATGCCAGGCGCACCGAGGTGATGCTATCGCAGGCAAGCCAGCTCCCACATTTTTAACCGAGTTGTTTAGACCGGCAGGGTGATACCAAACGTATTGCCACCGCCTTCACTGCGCACAAACACATCCCCCCCATGCATCAACGCAATCGCCTTGACGATCGCCAGCCCCAGCCCGTGATTGGCCCCGCTGTTGCTGCGCGAGGCATCCACCCGATAGAAGCGTTCGAACAGGCGTGGCAAGTGTTCGCTGGCAATGGCCTCGCCGGGGTTGGTCACGCCAATCGTCACTTGGTGTGCCTGCACTTGAATGTGCACGTCGATGACTTGCCCCGGCGCGGTATGTTGTACGGCATTGCTCAGCAGGTTGATCAGTGCGCGCCGCAGGTGGGCTTTTTCGATCTGCACCACGGCATCGCCGTGCACGTGCACTTCGACCTGGGCGTCTTCGAGGATGAAGTCCAGGTAGTCGAGGGTGGTGGCCACTTCATCGGCCAGGGCGCTTTCGATCAGCTTGGTGGCCTTGCTGCCTTGGTCGGCGCTGGCGAGGAACAGCATGTCATTGATGATCGAGCGCAGCCGTTCCAGCTCTTCCAGGTTCGATTGCAGCACCTCGAAATAGTGCTCTGCCGAACGGCCGCGAGTGAGAGCCACCTGGGTCTGGCCGATCAGATTGGTGAGCGGCGAACGCAGTTCATGGGCGACGTCGGCGTTGAACGATTCCAGGCGCGAATACGCCTGTTCGACCCGGTCGAGGGTGGCGTTGAACGAATTGACGAATTGGCTCAGTTCCGGCGGCAAGGGCGACAATTGCAGGCGCCCGGAGAGTTTCGGCGGCGCAAGTTTTTGCGCCTCATCCGAGAGTTTGCCCAGGGGCTTGAGGCCGATACGCGCGACCCAGAACCCCAACAGTGCCGCCAGTATGACGCCCACCAATGCCAGGCTGATCAACGCCACCAGCAAGTGATGCTGGGTGGCGCGGAAGTTCTCCGTGTCGATGGCAATCATGAAGCGCAGCGCCGGGCGCTGGTCCTTGGCGGCAAACTGGCTGACCAGCACCTTGAACGGATAATCGTGACCGGGCAAGCGCAGGTCGCGTTTGCCCGTGGGGCCTTCGGCAAAGGCGCGAATCTGCGCATCTGGTTCACCGTATTCGTAGCTCGGGTCACTGCTGACCACCCAGAAACGGATGCGCTTGTCTTCTTCCCCCAACAGCTTGAGCTTGGACCTGATCTTGGCCCAATGCTCTGGCGTGCCGAAGCGATTGATCGACGATTCCAGCACGCTGTAGCGCGCATCCAGCTCGGCACCTGGCAACAGCCCGAGGCCACGGTCCACCTGCTGGTACAGCGCGCCGCCGATCAACAGGAAGATCAGCAGCGCCACCAGGGTGAACATGCCGCTCAGGCGCAGGGCGATGGAATTAGCGACCACTGTGGTTTTCCTGCATGCGGTTCTCCAGCACATAACCCATGCCACGAATGGTGTGCAGCAGCTTGTGTTCGAACGGCCCATCGAGCTTGGCGCGCAGGCGCTTGATCGCCACTTCGACCACGTTGGCGTCGCTGTCGAAATTGATGTCCCAGACCATCTCGGCAATCGCGGTTTTGGACAGGATCTCGCCCTGGCGCCGCGCCAATACGCTGAGCAGCGAGAACTCCTTGGCGGTCAGGTCCAGGCGCAGGCCGTTGCGGCTGGCCTTGCGGCTGATCAGGTCGATCCACAGGTCAGCGACGGTGACCTGCACCGGTTCATGGCCGCCGCTGCGACGGGTCAGGGCTTGCAGGCGGGCCACCAGTTCCAGGAACGAAAACGGCTTGCCCAGATAATCGTCGGCGCCTTCGCGCAGGCCGCGGATGCGGTCTTCCACGCGCTCGCGGGCGGTGAGCATGATCACCGGCGTCTGCTTGCGGGCGCGTAGGGCGCGCAATACACCGAAGCCATCCAGGCCGGGCAGCATCACGTCGAGCACGATCACCGCGTAATCGTTCTCCAGCGCCAGGTGCAGGCCTTCGATGCCTTCGCGGGCTACATCAACGGTGTAGCCTTGCTCGGTCAGGCCGCGGTGCAGGTAGTCCGCGGTTTTTTCTTCATCTTCAATAATCAGGACGCGCATGACCGCCTCAGTGTGTGGTCGCCAGCGTCAGCGCTGGTTTGGGCCTGTGGAAAAAACGTTCAAGGTACAAGTATATGACCGGCGTGGTGAACAGCGTCAGCGCCTGGCTCACCAGCAAGCCACCGACCACCGCGATGCCCAGCGGCTGGCGCAGTTCCGCCCCAGGGCCTGCGCCGAGCATCAACGGCACGGCGCCGAGCAACGCGGCAAGGGTGGTCATGATGATCGGCCGGAACCGCGTGACGCAGGCTTCATAAATCGCATCCTCCGGCGGTAAGCCCCGCACACGTTGGGCCTCCAGGGCGAAGTCGATCATCAAGATACCGTTTTTCTTCACGATGCCGATCAGCAGCACCAGGCCGATCAAGGCCATGATCGAAAAGTCCTGGCCCAGCAGCCACAGCATGATCAGCGCACCGAGGCCCGCCGAAGGCAGGGTGGAAATGATCGTCAGCGGGTGCACAAAACTCTCATACAGCACACCCAGAATAATGTAGACCGCTACCAGCGCCGCGAGGATCAGCCAGGGTTGGCTGGCCAGCGAGCTCTGGAACGCCTGGGCCGCACCCTGGAAGTTGCCGATGATTGTGCTCGGCATGCCGATTTCGTTCTTGGCCTGGTCGAGCATGATCACCGCATCGCCCAGGGCCACGCCAGGCGCCAGGTTGAACGAAAGGTTGGCGGCGGGGAACATGCCGTCATGGCTGATGGACAAAGGCCCGACTGTGGGCGGGTCGACTTTGGCCAAGGCCGACAACGGCACCATCTCGTTGGTCAATGGCGAGCGCAGGTAAAAATAGTTGAGGCTTTCGGCCTTGCCGCGCTGTTGGCTGTCCAGTTCGAGTATCACTTGGTACTGGTTGATCTCGGTCTGGAACTCGTTGATCTGGCGCTGGCCGAAGGCGTCGTACAGCGCCTGGTCGACATCGGTCGCGGTCAGGCCGAAGCGCGCAGCGGCCTGGCGGTCGATGCTGATGTGGGTGATGCTGCCGCCCAGTTGCAGGTCGTTGGACAGGTCGCGAAACGCCGGGTTGGCGCGCAGTTTTTCAGTGAGGCGTTGGGTCCAGGTGTTCAGCGTCGGGCCGTCGTTGCTCTTGAGCACATATTGGTACTGGGCGCGGCTGGGGCCGGAGCTCAGGTTGATGTCCTGGCCGGCGCGCAGGTACAGCACGATGCCCGGCACCTTCGCCAGTTGCGGGCGGATGCGGTCTATGAACTGGCTGGCGGACACGTCGCGCTCACTGCGGTCTTTCAAGGCGATCCAGAAGCGGCCATTGGCGATGGTCTGGTTGCTGCCGGTGACGCCGACTGAATGAGAAAACGCCTGCACCGCCGGGTCGGCCTTGACGATCTCGGCCAGGGCCTTGTGCTTGGCGACCATGTCCTTGTACGACACGTCGGCCGCCGCTTCGCTGGTGCCGAGCACGAAACCGGTGTCCTGCACCGGGAAGAAACCCTTGGGGATAAACACATAGCCGACCACCGCCAGGGCCAGGGTTACCACGAAGATCGCGACCATGCTGCGTTGGTGCGCCAGGGCACGGCGCAGGTTGCGCGCATAGCCGGCCAGCAGGCGTTCGCTGAAGGTGGGCTTGGCATGGGCAGGGTGGGAAGGGG
>NZ_WKCD01000390.1:0-3823 GCF_021606625.1 Pseudomonas sp. PA-4-8C | reverse complement strand
GAACCATCCCGCCCGGCTGCTCGCCGCACCACTGTGGCTACCGGCGGCATAGCCGAACAACTCGGCATCGGCATAGGTGGGGCTGATGGCGCCACAGTTGACCGAGACAAACAGGCCAGTACGGTCGCTGCCACGGTGAATGTGCCGCGCCAGCAATTCTTTACCGCTGCCGGTCTCACCACGAATCAATACGGGCAAGGCACGCGGCGCAAGGCTTTCCAACTCTTCACGCAGTTGGCGTGACCGTGGGTCGACGAACACCAGCGCCTTGGCGCGGATGCTCAACGGGCTTTTTTCGGCATCGGGAAAGGTCAGCAACGGCTGGCCAAAGGTTTCATGCAGACTCATGGCAGGCTCCCGCCCCAATCCGCACAGGGACGGGGCGTTGAAAAATATTAGGCGCTGCGCCGAGCGTGGTGCTCGAGGCGATGTTGCAGGCGATAGAGGTAAGCAAACCCTTGCTCCCAGCGCCGGTGGCCGGACTTCACATTGATATGCCCGGCGCCCGACAAGATGCCGGCTTCGGCGCCCCACTGACGCGCCAGTTCCAGAGCCCTGGGGGCGCTCACGGCACTGTCGTTATCGGAGCTGACCACCTGGCTGGGAAATGGCAGCAGGTCAGTTGGAATAGGGGCGAAATTGCGCAGAGCAGGGGCACACGCAGGGCGCTCGACATCCGCCGGAGCCACCAGCAACGCACCGCGTACCTGTCGCAAGAACTGCACGGGTGCGGTGGCGGCCCAGTGGGCCACGGTGATGCAGCCCAGGCTATGGGCGATCAGGATAACCGGCGTACTGTCAGCAGCGATGGCCTCGGCCAGTGCCGCCACCCAATCCTCGCGACGCGGCGTCAGCCAATCGGCCTGTTCCACCCGTGCGCTATTGGGCAGGCTGTTCTGCCAATGGGTTTGCCAATGATCTTCTGGCGATCCTTGCCAGCCCGGCACGATCAGATAACGAATCGACTCGCTGTGCATGGGTGTGCCCTCCTGCAACGTTTAGCGTTGCAGCTCAGTATAGGGACGACCTTCAAACAGAATAAGGAATAAAAAAGAATTTATTAATAACAAAATAGAATTTAGCCATATCTCCCCGCCCACACCTCAGGAAATGCCATCGCTCGCCCCGACACCCAGGTGTCAGAGCGAGACGATGCCCTTCTCTTTGGCGAAGCTGGATTACTTTCCAGATGAGCAATCAGTGGTCACGTTCAAGCGTCCAGCGCTCACTTATTGCTCATGCCGCCAAGCCTATACCCGCATTAACGAGAATGCTGCATGGAGTGCTCCGCCCCGATAGAAACCCCAAACTTATGATTCATCGGCATATAATAATCTCTCAACTCAGTGTATTTTTTTGCATAATTTTCGGGAAGAAGAACACGCGCATTCAAGAGCTCGTTTATTTCATCGACAATCGGAAAGAAACCGTAATTCTCTCGTTCGAGCACATCCCCAAACATTCTCGGACCGGTTATTTCAAAAATCTTTGTTTCATACTCTTTATAAGCCTGTTGCTCTGCGGTTGTCGCTTCCTCAGGCAGGAACGGACGATTTGCCTGCAACCAGGATTCATTAGCCTTGTATCGCTGATAAGATTCTTCCATAAGGGTATCGAGCAAAGGATTGTCGGGATGGCTCGCAAAATTACTTGTATTGAACCCATTGAAGTCCGTGGCAGCGTAAGTAACGGGCGAATTCATCAGAATATCATTTGGAGTGGCTTTCAGCATGACATCGCCTACCCCCTTAGTCAGAACATCGTCAGTATCGAGATAAATACCACCGTATTTTTTTATCAGCGCAACGCGCATGACGTCAGACGAGGCCGATAAATTCTGCCCTTGTCCTGAGCGAAAATACTGATACATCTCCCCATACTTGCCGGCATTGAGTTCTCGAAAAGCCTCCTCTTCTTTCAAATCGTGAACTTCAAGCCCACCCACTCGGTGATCCAGAGCGGATTTTATCTTCTGAAAGGCCCCAGCGTTATTGGCATCCACGTGAACGATAGACTTATACCCCGGGCTTTTCCTGGAGTTCTCAATAATATTTTCGAGCAAATGCTCTGGCATCGCATTGCCTGCCCAAAAATAGTGGATGACTTTTGGCACTTCTGTAGCGGCGGAAGGCAGCGACGGCAGTGGCGGTACTTTCAGTGTTTTATTAATAGTCGAAACCGGTGCACTTTTACTCCCGGCAGTCGCCTCGGCTTTAGTACCACTCAGCCACTTTCCTTGCCCCTTACGCCAATAAAAAATGTCATTCACTTGCCCGTTCTCGTTGAGCCCACGCCAGAGGCGTGCCTCCACGTCATACGTAACTTTTGTACCGTACTGATCTACAAAAACCATGTAGTCTTGCGAGAACATTTGATGGATATCGTCCATCGGAATCGTGAATTCCTCGAGGATCTTCGGAGGCGCAACAGGGCTCATCGGGTATCCTATCTGGCCATTGACACGTCGTGGCGGGTTGAAGTTTGGCCGCCCTTGTTCGGTGACTTGAGTGGGCGCCTGGGCTGCAATATCACCCCCTGCAACAATGCCCTCCCCGGAGACCCGCTCTGTCAGCACCTTCGCAAGCGGCGCCCCCGCATGAGTGGCTAATGGCGGTACGGCGTTCAATACGCCAAAAACGATACGGTCAGCCCCCGTCGCTTTGCCTTTGACGACATCATCAATACCGATGCCTGCCTGGGTGACCCCGGCAGCCAGGAAGAAAATATCCAGCCCTATGGCTACTTCCGGCATGACCAGCGCCAGTGGTGTCATGAACATTGCGACCTTTGTGGCCTCTTCCACACCCTGCAGTATCTTGTTCTTGGTGTAGTCGCCATCGCTGACAATGGCATTGTCGGCATCCGAGTAAGAACGCTCTTTTTGCCGAACCTTGACCGCTTCAAAAGGATCGCCACTTAATGGATCAACGGTGATAAAACGATCCGGCACCCAGCCATTGAGCCCCGAAAGAAACGCGTTCCCTGACGCCTGCGCTTCGGACCAATTGGCCATCCCTTCCAAGGTTTGCCGCACACCATCTGAAAACGACCTTCTGGCCTGGTCCTTGAGGGAGAAATGCGTCAACAGTGATTCACGCTTTACAGGATCCCTGGCTTGCTCGGCCAGCCACGTTTTCATTTGTTCCGGATTGTCGAAGCGATGGATCGGCGAGGAATTGCCAGGGATGTAAAGCAATGTGAGCTGGGTTTTGCGGTCGGTCACACACATCAAGTCGGTGGACTGAAAGCCATTGATGCTCAGCAGACCGACATCCAGATCCGGGTCCTTGACCGCAGGCATTGTAAAATCCTGGGCGGTCAGCTCGGACCATTCCTTTTGCGCAACAGGCCCCAACGCACGCTGGGCGAGTGCTGCCTCGGCAGGCTTAAGCGAGCCTTCCAAGCGTTGTAGATTGATCGCTTTAACAAAAGAGATTTTACTCAATGATGTATATGAGCCGCTGTGCTTGTCCCAAAAGCTATCAAGGGTATTTTTATACAGTTTAGTCCGGTCTGTATCCCAGACTAATGCTTTAAAATCATCAACGGGTATGGATACCTGAGTATCCGAAGTATAAGGCGCAGCCCCCTGAGCACTCGGTTCCCGGTAAATACCTTGCCGACTGTTTGCCTCTTCGACCCAGCCGTCAATTTTATTGTAAACATACACTACCGGAGAAAAATATTTGGCAATTTTTCGAAACCAACCCTCATTATCCTCAATCGTTACATCTTGCCTGTTCTTCAGCGCCGCCTGTGTCAGTGTTATTTTTTCGACGACGTCTTTTTCGTCTTCCCCATTATCTTTAAATGTAACCAGAAA
>NZ_WKCD01000039.1:0-33974 GCF_021606625.1 Pseudomonas sp. PA-4-8C | reverse complement strand
GTCTTGGGGCGCCTGCGTGAGCTGCTGGCTCGCCGCAAGCTGCTGATCAAGACGCTGATCGAAGAAAAGCCTGACGTCTTTATCGGCATCGATGCGCCGGATTTCACGCTCAATATCGAACTCAAGTTGCGCCAGGCCGGGATCAAGACCGTGCACTACGTCAGCCCATCCGTGTGGGCGTGGCGCCAGAAGCGCGTGTTGAAAATCCGCGAAGGCTGCGACCTGATGTTGACCTTGCTGCCATTCGAAGCCCGGTTCTACGAAGAGAAGGGCGTGCCGGTGCGGTTTGTCGGCCACACCCTGGCTGACGCCATTCCCTTGCAAGCTGATCGTACGGCTGCACGTGCCGAGCTGGGCTTGCCCGATGGCCCCTTGGTTGCGTTGATGCCAGGAAGCCGTGGCGGCGAGGTAGGACGTTTGGGAGCGCTGTTTTTTGATGCCGCCGAACGTCTCCAGGCGCAAAAGCCGGGAATCCGCTTTGTGCTGCCTTGCGCCAGCCCACAACGCCGTGCGCAGATCGAAACGCTGCTGGAAGGTCGCAACCTGCCGTTGACCCTGCTCGATGGCCAGTCCCACCTGGCCCTGGCAGCCTGCGATGCGGTGTTGATCGCCTCGGGCACCGCCACGCTTGAGGCCTTGCTGTACAAGCGCCCGATGGTCGTCGCCTATCGCTTGGCGCCACTGACCTTCTGGATCCTCAAGCGCATGGTCAAGAGCCCTTACATTTCCTTGCCCAACCTGCTGGCCCAGCGCCTGCTGGTGCCGGAGTTGTTGCAGGACGATGCAACGCCCGAAGCGCTTGCAAAAACCCTACTACCCTTGATTGACGGCGGCGAAGAGCAGACCCGTGGTTTCGACGACATCCACCGCACGTTGCGCCGTGATGCCTCGAACCAGGCGGCCGATGCCGTGCTGACCTTGATCGGCCATAAACAGGAAGCCTTATGACCACGCAAATGGGCCTGGATTTCAGCCTCGTCGCCCAAGCCCACGAGTTGGTGGCAGGTGTTGACGAAGTAGGGCGCGGCCCGTTGTGTGGCGCAGTGGTCACGGCGGCGGTGATCCTTGATCCGAACCGCCCGATCCTGGGGCTCAACGATTCGAAGAAGCTCACCGAAGCCCGTCGTGAAAAGCTCTATGACGAGATCTGTGAAAAAGCCCTGAGCTGGCATATCGCCCGGGCTGAAGTCGAAGAGATCGACGAGCTGAATATCCTGCACGCCACCATGCTGGCGATGCAGCGCGCTGTGGAAGGGCTGCACATCACCCCGAAAATGGCGATGATCGACGGCAACCGCTGCCCCAAGCTGACGATGCCGTCCGAAGCGGTGGTCAAGGGCGATAGCAAGGTTCCCGCCATTGCCGCTGCCTCGATCCTGGCCAAGGTCAGCCGTGACCGTGAGATGGCCGCGTTCGAATTGATCTACCCCGGCTACGGCATTGGTGGCCATAAAGGCTACCCGACGCCCGTTCATCTGGAAGCCCTGGCTCGGCTCGGCCCCACCCCGATCCATCGCCGCTCGTTTGCCCCGGTACGCCAGGCTTATGAGGCCCGTGAAAGTCTGATCGAGGTTTAGCAGCAAGGCTGATGTTTTTACCAAGGCCCGGTACAATCCGGGCCTTGTTGTTTTCATGTATCAAGACAGGATCACTATGCCGGCTTCATTCGTTCATCTGCGCCTGCACACTGAGTACTCCCTGGTCGACGGCCTGGTACGGATCAAACCGCTGGTCAAAACCCTGGTGGGCATGAACATGCCTGCGGTCGCGGTTACCGACCAGAACAACATGTGTTCCCTGGTCAAGTTCTACAAGAACGCCATGGGCGCCGGCATCAAGCCGATCTGCGGCGCCGATCTGTGGCTGTCCAACAAAGACCCGGATAACCCCCTGAGCCGCATCAGCCTGCTGGCGATGAACGGCGTGGGTTACCGCAACCTCACCGAACTGATTTCCCGTGGCTTTATCGATGGCCAGCGCAACGGCTCGATCATCATCGAGCGCGAGTGGGTGGCCGAAGCCAGCGAAGGCCTGATCATGCTCTCGGCGGCCAAAGAGGGTGAAATCGGTATCGCGCTGCTGGGCGGCAACCCCCAGGAAGCCGAGGTGCTGGCGCGCGAGTGGATGCAGGTATTCCCGGGCCGTTTCTACCTGGAAGTGCAGCGCACCAATCGCCCCAACGATGAAGAGCATTTGCACGCCGCTGTAGCCCTGGCCGATAAGCTGGGTGCGCCGCTGGTGGCGACCAACGATGTGCGCTTTATCAAGAAAGAAGATTTCGAAGCCCACGAAACCCGCGTGTGCATCGGCGAGGGCCGGGCCCTGGATGACCCGCGCCGCTCGAAGAACTACAGCGAAGAGCAGTACCTCAAAAGCGCCGATGAAATGGCGGAGCTGTTCAGCGATTTGCCCGAGGCCCTTGAGAACTCCGTCGAGATCGCCAAGCGCTGCAACATTGAAGTAAAGCTGGGCAAGCACTTCCTGCCCAACTTCCCGATTCCCGATGGCATGACCATCGACGAATACTTTCGCAAAGTGTCGTTCGATGGCCTGGAAGAACGCCTCAGCGTCCTGCTGCCCAAGGACACCACCGAAGACTACGAAGCCAAGCGCCAGGTGTATGTCGACCGGTTGAATTTCGAGCTGGATATCATCATCCAGATGGGATTTCCTGGTTACTTCCTGATCGTGATGGACTTTATCCAGTGGGCCAAAAACAACGGCGTACCGGTAGGTCCGGGCCGGGGGTCAGGTGCTGGCTCGCTGGTGGCCTATGTACAGAAGATCACCGACCTTGACCCGCTGGAATATGACCTGCTGTTCGAACGGTTCCTGAACCCGGAACGGGTTTCCATGCCCGACTTCGACGTCGACTTCTGCATGGATGGCCGTGACCGCGTGATTGAATACGTGGCCGAAAAATATGGCCGCAACGCGGTAAGCCAGATCATCACCTTCGGTTCCATGGCCGCCAAAGCGGTAATCCGCGACGTAGCGCGGGTGCAGGGCAAGTCCTACGGTTTGGCCGACCGCCTGTCGAAGATGATCCCGTTCGAAGTCGGCATGACCCTGGAAAAAGCCTACGAGCAGGAAGAAATCCTGCGCGACTTTATCAAGGTCGATGAAGAAGCCGCTGAAATCTGGGACATGGCGCGTAAGCTCGAAGGCGTGGTGCGTAACGTCGGTAAACACGCCGGCGGTGTGGTTATCGCGCCGACCAAGCTCACCGACTTTTCGCCGATCTATTGCGATGAAGAAGGCGACGGCCTGGTCACCCAGTTCGACAAGGACGACGTGGAGGCGGCCGGCCTGGTGAAGTTCGACTTCCTCGGCCTGCGCACCCTGACGATCATCGACTGGGCGCTCAAGACCATCAACCGCGACCGTGCCAAGGTCGGCGAAGAACCGCTGGATATCGCGTTTATCCCGCTGGACGACAAACCGACCTACAGCCTGCTGCAAAAAGCCGAAACTACCGCGGTGTTCCAGCTTGAATCCCGGGGCATGAAAGAGCTGATCAAAAAGCTCAAGCCCGACTGCCTGGAAGACTTGATCGCACTGGTGGCCCTGTTCCGTCCGGGCCCGCTGCAATCGGGCATGGTGGATGACTTCATCAACCGTAAACACGGCCGGGCCGAGCTGGCTTACCCGCACTCCGACTACCAGTACGAGGGCCTCAAGCCCGTACTGGCGCCGACCTACGGCATCATCCTGTACCAGGAACAGGTGATGCAGATCGCCCAGGTGATGGCCGGCTACACCCTCGGCGGTGCGGACATGCTGCGCCGCGCCATGGGTAAGAAAAAGCCCGAGGAAATGGCCAAGCAGCGTGGCGGTTTCATTGAAGGCTGCGCGACTAACAACATCGATGCCGACCTGGCCGGTAACATCTTCGACCTGGTAGAAAAATTCGCCGGTTATGGCTTCAACAAATCCCACTCCGCCGCCTACGGCCTGGTGTCGTACCAGACCGCCTGGCTGAAAGCCCATTACCCGGCGCCGTTCATGGCGGCGGTACTCTCGGCGGATATGCACAACACCGACAAGGTCGTGACCTTGATCGAGGAAGTGCGCACCATGAAGCTGCGCCTCGATGCGCCGGACGTGAACGCTTCGGAGTTCAAGTTCACGGTGAACGACGAAGGCCGCATCATCTATGGCCTCGGCGCGATCAAGGGCGTGGGCGAAGGCCCGGTGGAGGCCATTACCGAGGCGCGTCAGGACGGGCCGTTCAAAGACCTGTTCGATTTCTGTGCGCGGGTGGACCTCAAGCGCATCAACAAGCGTACCCTCGATGGCCTGATCCGCAGCGGCGCACTCGACCGTCTTGGCCCGTACTTCCATGATGAGCCGAAGGCTTACCAGGCCAATATCGACCGCAACCGTGCGGTGCTGCTGACCGCCATGGAAGAGGCGATCAAGGCTGCCGAACAGACTGCCCGTACCCATGACAGCGGCCACGCCGACCTGTTTGGCGGGCTGTTCGTCGAAGAAGATGCCGATGTCTACGCCAACCATCGCAAGGCCAAGGAGCTGACGCTCAAGGAACGCCTGAAAGGTGAGAAAGACACCTTGGGCCTGTACCTTACCGGTCACCCGATTGACGAGTACGAAGGCGAAATCCGCCGTTTCGCCCGTCAGCGCATCATCGACCTGAAACCGGCGCGGGATACCCAGACCGTCGCCGGCATGATCATCGCCCTGCGGGTGATGAAAAATAAGAAGGGCGACAAGATGGGCTTCATCACCCTTGATGATCGCTCGGGCCGCATCGAAGCGTCATTGTTTGCCGACGCGTTCCACTCCGCCCAGTCGCTGCTGCAGACCGACGCCATGGTGGTGGTGGAAGGGGAGGTCAGCAATGACGACTTCTCCGGTGGCCTGCGCCTGCGTATCAAGCGGGTGATGAGCATGGAAGATGCCCGTACCAATCTGGCCGAGAGCCTGCGCCTGAAGGTCAAGACCGAAGCGCTTAAAGGCGATCAGCTACGCTGGTTGGGGGACTTGCTCAAACGCCACCGTGGCGCATGCCCGGTGACCATGGAATACACGGGCAGCGATGCCAAGGCCATGTTGCAGTTTGGCGAGACGTGGCGAATTGATCCCGCTGATGGCTTGATTCAAGCTTTGCGTGACCAGTTCGGGCGAGACAACGTCTTCCTCCAATACCGTTGACGGTCAGATGAGTCTGATCTCGACTAAACATTTAATCTCGACCTAAACGCGCCTCTCCCTTAAGGTAGGGCGCGAATAGACAACCGGCTGGCCAGGCACCCCTTGGCCGTCGACCCAAGACGGACGCTTATGAACCCGAATTTTCTTGATTTCGAACAGCCGATCGCTGACCTGCAAGCCAAGATCGAAGAGCTGCGCCTGGTCGGCAATGACAATTCGCTGAATATCGGCGATGAGATCGCTCGCCTGCAAGACAAGAGCAGCACGCTCACCGAAGACATCTTCGGCAAGCTGACCAGCTGGCAGATCGCGCGCCTGGCTCGCCACCCGCGCCGTCCTTACACCCTGGACTACATCGAGCACATCTTCACCGAGTTCGATGAGTTGCACGGCGACCGTCACTTCTCCGACGACGCGGCCATTGTGGGCGGCATCGCTCGCCTGGACGACCAGCCGGTGATGGTGATCGGTCACCAGAAAGGCCGTGAAGTGCGCGAAAAAGTACGCCGCAACTTCGGCATGCCGCGCCCGGAAGGCTACCGCAAGGCGTGCCGCCTGATGGAAATGGCCGAGCGCTTCAAGATGCCGATCCTGACCTTCATCGACACGCCAGGTGCCTACCCGGGTATCGACGCCGAAGAGCGCAACCAGAGCGAAGCGATTGCCTGGAACCTGCGCGTCATGGCCCGCCTGAAAACCCCGATCATCGCCACCGTGATCGGTGAAGGTGGTTCTGGCGGTGCGCTGGCCATTGGTGTCTGCGACCAACTGAACATGTTGCAATACTCGACCTACGCAGTGATCTCGCCGGAAGGTTGTGCCTCGATCCTGTGGAAAACCGCCGAAAAGGCGCCGGACGCTGCCGAAGCCATGGGCATCACCGCCGATCGCCTCAAAGGCCTGGGTATCGTCGACAAGGTTATCGCCGAGCCACTGGGCGGCGCCCACCGTGACCCGGCTGCCGCCGCTGCGACCATCCGTGCCGAGTTGGGTTCGCAACTGGCGATGCTCAAGAAGCTGGATAACGAAGCGCTGCTGGCTCGTCGTTATGAGCGCCTGATGAGCTACGGCCTCTAAGCCGACGCTGTACCCAATTTGGGAGCCGGCTTGTGTGGGAGCTGGCTTGCCTGCGATAGCATCACCTTGGTATCACTGATGCTGCCAGTCAGTTAAGCGGTCATCGCCTTCTGTAGGAGCGAGCTTGCTCGCGAAAAACGTCAACGATAACGCGTGTTTTCTGAATGAACGTGGCGCCTTTGAGTTTTTCGCGAGCAAGCTCGCTCCTACAGGTATTAGGGCAAGCCCGGCTCCCACATTTGCTTTGTGTATGCTGACGAACGTATTCCAGCTTTGCGGCGGTGACGTGTGATGAAACCAACCCTGCCGGCCACACTCCTGCACACCCTGGCCCCCTGGCGCAACGCGCCGGCCTGGCATATCGCGTTCTCCGGTGGTCTCGACTCCACCGTCCTGCTGCACCTCCTGGCCTCACTGGCCAAAATCGAAAACCTGCCTCCTGTCAGCGCCGTTCATGTCCACCATGGTCTGCAAGCTGCTGCCGATGCATGGCCTGCTCATTGCCAGTCGGTCTGCGACGCCCTGGGCGTACCTTTGCGCGTCATGCGCGTGCAGGTCAGTCCCGGTGCGAGCCTTGAACGCGCGGCCCGCGAGGCGCGCTACCAAGCGTTCATGCAAGTCATGGTGGCAGGGGAGGTGCTTTTCACTGGCCAGCATCGCGACGATCAAGCCGAAACCCTGCTGTTTCGCCTGCTGCGTGGCGCCGGCGTGCGAGGGTTGGCGTCTATGCCTGAGCATCGCCCCTTAGCGCAGGGCCACTTGGTGCGGCCGTTGCTGGCATTCTCTCGTAGCGAGCTGGAAGCCTACGCCCATCAGCATCAGTTGCAGTGGATCGAAGATCCCTCCAACGCTGATCCACGGTTTTCCCGCAATTACCTGCGTCACCGCGTATTCCCAACCCTGACGGAACGCTGGCCCCAGGCGATCACCCACCTGGCTCGCACGGCTGAACACATGGCTGAGGCGCAAGGGCTGCTCGACGAGTTGGCGCTGATGGACCTGCAGCGCGCCGATCAGCCTTCTACGTTTCCCTGGTTGCCGCTGCCGTCTCTGGCGCTTGAGCCATTGCGTGAACTATCCGATGCCCGCCAGCGTAACGCCCTGCGGCATTGGCTGATACCACTGACCGGTTTACCGGACAGCGACCACTGGGCTGGTTGGCATGCCCTGCGCGATGCCAAGGGGGACGCACAGCCTCTGTGGCGCCTGGCCGACGGCCAAATGCAGCGTAGCGGTGAACGCATCTGGTGGTTACCTTCAACTTGGTCGGAGTTTTCCGACGCATCGGTGAGCTGGCCCGATCCGCAAAATCCACTAGAGTTAACGGGCAATGGCCAACTGAAGTTTATTGGCGAGGCTCCCGAAGGCCCGCTAGTGATCCGATATCGCCAGGGTGGCGAAATCATCGACGTACCGGGCCGAGGCCGGCGTGATCTCAAGCGTCTGCTGAATGAAAGCGGCATGCCGGGCTTCGTCCGTGGCAGATTGCCGCTGGTCTATCGGGGCGAGCAATTGCTGGCTGTGCCAAGCGTTGCGGGGGCATGGGCCCGGTCGGTGGGTGAGGTGCAATTGGATTGGTTGCCACAGAGCTGCGATCAAGGTTTGAGCTGATAGCGCCTTTCCGGTAGACTACGCTCCCTTCTTGATACAACTTCTGTGGATTCGCCTGAATCGCAGTCGTTGCCGATTACCAAGCAGTCTTTGCTGGGCGATTCCAAAAAATGTGTAGCGATCAACGTACCGGTGTTTCATTGCTGGTCTGTCACAACGCGGCGGTTTTTTTGAAAGGTGCACTGTGATTAATGCAGGTGATCGGGGGCTTCGGCCTTCCTTCGCTTTCCCCGGCGGCTCGGACCGCTTTAACGCAGACTTCTAGGGTTTTTCATGACGCGCTACATATTCGTCACGGGCGGTGTTGTTTCTTCATTGGGGAAAGGCATTGCCTCCGCTTCATTGGCGGCCATCCTGGAGGCGCGGGGACTTAAGGTCACCATGCTCAAGCTGGACCCGTACATCAACGTTGACCCGGGCACCATGAGCCCGTTCCAGCACGGTGAAGTGTTCGTCACCCACGACGGCGCCGAGACCGACCTGGACCTGGGCCACTACGAGCGGTTCATCCGCACGACCATGACCCAGAACAACAACTTCACCACCGGCCGTGTCTACGAGCACGTGCTGCGCAAAGAGCGCCGTGGTGATTACCTGGGTGCAACCATCCAGGTGATCCCGCACATCACCGACGAAATCAAGCGCCGCATCATCAAGGGTGCAGGCGATGCCGACGTGGCGATGGTCGAGATCGGTGGCACCGTGGGTGACATCGAGTCCCAACCGTTCCTCGAAGCCATCCGCCAGTTGCGTTTCGAAGTTGGCGCCAAGCGCGCGATGCTGATGCACCTGACACTGGTGCCCTACATCGCCACTGCCGGCGAAACCAAAACCAAGCCTACCCAGCACTCGGTCAAGGAACTGCGTTCCATCGGCCTGCAGCCGGATGTGCTGGTATGCCGCTCCGATCACCCGATCGACATTTCCTCGCGCCGCAAGATCGCGCAGTTCACCAACGTTGAAGAACGTGCGGTAATTGCCCTGGAAGACGCCGATACCATCTACAAGATCCCGGGCATCCTGCATTCGCAGGGGCTGGATGATTTTGTGGTCGAGCGTTTCGGCCTGCAGTGCGGCGGTGCCGACCTGTCCGAGTGGGAAGCGGTTGTCGACGCCAAGCTCAACCCTGAGCATGAAGTCACCATCGCCATGGTCGGTAAGTACATGGAGCTGCTGGACGCGTACAAGTCGCTGATCGAAGCCATGAGCCACGCCGGTATCAGCAACCGTACCAAGGTCAACCTGCGCTACATCGACTCCGAAGACATCGAGAACCAGGGCACTGCGCTGCTCGAAGGTGTTGACGCGATCCTCGTTCCCGGCGGTTTCGGCCTGCGTGGCGTGGAAGGCAAGATCACTGCCGTGCAGTACGCCCGTGAAAACAAGGTGCCGTACCTGGGTATCTGCCTGGGCATGCAAGTGGCCGTTATCGAGTTCGCCCGTAACGTGCTGGGCTGGAAAGACGCCAACTCCACCGAGTTCGATCACTCCAGCGGCCACCCGGTCGTGGGCCTGATCACCGAGTGGGAAGACGCCACCGGCGCCGTTGAAACCCGTACCGAAACGTCCGACCTGGGCGGCACCATGCGCCTGGGTGCTCAGGATTGCCTGCTGGAGGCCGGCTCGCTGGTACACGACTGCTATGGCAAGGACGTGATCGTCGAGCGTCACCGTCACCGCTACGAAGTGAACAACAACCTGCTGCCGCAGATCAAAGAAGCTGGCCTGAAAATCTCCGGTCGCTCCGGTGATGGCAAGCTGGTTGAGGTGGTCGAGGCACCGGATCATCCGTGGTTCGTGGCCTGCCAGTTCCACCCGGAGTTCACCTCGACGCCGCGCGACGGTCACCCGTTGTTCAGTGGTTTCGTCAAAGCAGCACTGACGCAACACCAGAAGAAGGCGTAAACCAGATGGCCCAGAAGATCATTCGCGTAGGCGACATCGAGATTGCCAACGACAAGCCCATGGTGCTGTTCGGCGGCATGAACGTGCTGGAAAGCCGCGACATGGCGATGCAGGTGTGTGAGGAGTACGTTCGGGTCACCCAGAAACTGGGTATCCCTTACGTCTTCAAGGCCAGCTTCGACAAGGCCAACCGTTCGTCCGTCACCTCCTATCGCGGCCCGGGCCTTGAAGAAGGCATGCGGATCTTCCAGGACATCAAGCAAGCCTTCGGCGTGCCGATCATCACCGACGTCCACGAGCCTGAGCAGGCTGCCGTGGTCGCCGAGGTGTGCGACATCATCCAGTTGCCGGCCTTTTTGTCGCGCCAGACCGACCTCGTGGTCGCCATGGCCAAGACCGGCGCTGTGATCAATATCAAGAAAGCCCAGTTCCTTGCGCCCCAGGAGATGAAACACATCCTGAGCAAGTGCGTGGAAGCGGGTAACGACCAGTTGATCCTCTGCGAGCGGGGTTCAAGCTTCGGCTACAACAACCTCGTGGTGGACATGCTCGGTTTCGGCATCATGAAACAGTTCGAATACCCCGTGTTCTTCGACGTCACCCACGCGCTGCAAATGCCCGGTGGTCGTTCGGACTCCGCGGGCGGGCGCCGTGCCCAGGTGACGGACCTGGCCAAGGCGGGCATGAGCCAGTCGCTGGCGGGCCTGTTCCTTGAAGCTCACCCAGATCCGGACAACGCCAAATGTGATGGCCCATGCGCCCTGCGCTTGGACAAGCTGGAGCCATTCCTGGCCCAGCTCAAGCAGTTGGACGAGCTGGTCAAGAGTTTTCCGACGGTAGAGACCGCGTAACTGGCATTTCTCCGGTAGAATTTCCCACGCTTTACGCTCAGGCCCCCGGGCCTGAGCCTTGTCGTCTGCAAGCCTGCCCCGTTGTTCCACCCTTGCGGTCGGTCAAAAGATTTCCTTCAGCTGCGTCGTTTTCGTCAACTTTGGAGTGTTTACAACAATGGCAAAAATCGTCGACATCAAAGGTCGTGAAGTTCTCGACTCCCGTGGCAACCCCACCGTCGAAGCCGACGTGCTTCTCGATAACGGCATCATCGGCAGCGCCTGCGCGCCGTCCGGTGCTTCCACCGGTTCGCGCGAAGCGCTGGAACTGCGTGATGGCGACAAGAGCCGTTACCTGGGCAAGGGTGTACTCAAGGCTGTAGCCAACATCAACGGTCCGATTCGTGACCTGTTGCTGGGCAAGGACCCGCTGGACCAGAAAGCCCTGGACCACGCGATGATCAAGCTCGACGGCACTGAAAACAAAGGCAGCCTCGGCGCTAACGCCATCCTCGCGGTATCCCTGGCGGCTGCCAAGGCGGCTGCGCAGGACCAGGACCTGCCGTTGTACGCGCACATCGCCAACCTGAACGGCACCCCGGGCGTCTACTCGATGCCGGTGCCGATGATGAACATCATCAACGGTGGCGAGCACGCGGATAACAACGTCGACATCCAGGAGTTCATGGTGCAGCCGGTTGGCGCCAAGTCCTTCTCCGAAGGCCTGCGCATGGGCACCGAGATTTTCCATCACCTCAAGGCTGTACTGAAGGCCCGTGGCCTGAGCACTGCCGTGGGTGACGAAGGTGGTTTCGCGCCGAACCTGGCCTCCAACGAAGATGCACTGAAAGTCATCTCCGAAGCCGTGGCCAACGCGGGCTACAAGCTGGGCACCGACGTGACCCTGGCCCTGGACTGCGCTGCCAGCGAATTCTATGAAGACGGCAAGTACAACCTGTCCGGCGAAGGCCAGGTGTTCAACTCCGAAGGTTTTGCTGAATACCTCAAGGGCCTGACCCAGCGCTACCCGATCATCTCGATCGAAGACGGCCTGGACGAGTCCGACTGGGATGGCTGGAAAATCCTCACCGACAAGATCGGCGAGAAAATCCAGTTGGTGGGCGACGACCTGTTCGTGACCAACACCAAGATCCTGAAAGAAGGCATCGACAAGAAGATCGCCAACTCGATCCTGATCAAGTTCAACCAGATCGGCACCCTGACCGAAACCCTGGAAGCCATCCAGATGGCCAAGGCTGCGGGCTACACCGCCGTGATCTCCCATCGCTCCGGCGAAACCGAAGATTCCACCATTGCCGACCTGGCCGTGGGTACTTCGGCGGGCCAGATCAAGACCGGTTCCCTGTGCCGTTCCGATCGCGTGTCCAAGTACAACCAATTGCTGCGCATCGAAGAGCAATTGGCAGGTAAAGCCAAGTACAACGGTCGCGGCGAGTTTCGCGGCTAAGCAGTAAATGGTAAAAAGTCGGCGGATTACGTCAGAAATCTCACGAAAGTGTGAATTTCGGCGCTAATCTGCTGACTGACAAGCGCAAGCCTGGTTTTACCAGGCTTTGTGCTATCAGTTGCTGCAAAAGGTTTGCATGACTGTCTTTTTTCACTGGATACCCGGATTTCGATGCGCAGTCCCAATTGGTTGTTCCTCGTCTTGCTCTTGTTGCTGGCTGGCCTGCAGTACCGCCTATGGGTCGGTAATGGCAGCTTTGCGCAGGTGGAAGAGTTGACCCAGCAAATTGCCGACCAGCGTGCCGAAAACGAACGCCTGCTGGAGCGCAACCGTGTCCTCGACGCTGAAGTGCTTGAGCTGAAAAAAGGCACGGAGACCGTTGAAGAGCGGGCTCGCCATGAACTGGGCATGGTCAAGGAGGGCGAGACCCTCTACCAGTTGGCCCAATGAGCCACGATTTACCGGCCTTCTGGGCCGTGATTCCTGCCGCGGGCGTCGGTGCCCGTATGGCTGCGGACCGTCCCAAGCAATACCTGCAACTGGGCGGGCGCACTATTCTTGAACACAGCCTCGGCTGTTTTCTCGACCATCCATGCCTCAAGGGCCTGGTGGTCAGTCTTGCAATTGACGATCCTTATTGGCCCAGCTTGGCATGCGCCAATGACCCGCGTATCCAGCGTGCCGACGGCGGCTCGGAACGTTCCGGCTCGGTTCTCAATGCGCTGCTGCAACTCAATGCCCTGGGCGCCAGTGATGAAGACTGGGTGTTGGTGCATGACGCTGCGCGGCCTAATTTGAGCCGTGATGACCTCGACAAGCTCCTGGCGGAACTGGCCGATGATCCGGTAGGCGGCCTGCTGGCAGTGCCCGCGCGCGACACCCTCAAGCGTGTCGACAGGCATGGCCGTGTGGTGGACACCATTGATCGCAGCCTGATCTGGCAGGCCTACACACCACAGATGTTCCGACTGGGCGCCTTGCATCGCGCCTTGGCGGACAGCTTGGTGGCCGATGCGCTGATCACCGATGAAGCCTCGGCCATGGAGTGGTCCGGGCAGGCGCCGCGTCTGGTTGAAGGGCGTTCGGACAATATCAAGGTGACTCGGCCGGAAGATCTGGAGTGGTTGAAGTTGCGCTGGGCTAACCGGCGGTAACCGCTTCATCGCAGGCAAGCCAGCTCCCACATTTGGATCGCGGTGCGTCAGCTAGATCAGCTTCGGCTGTCAGGCCGTCACGGGAGCAAGCTCCCTCGCCACAGGTTTAGCGTCGTACCGAAGTTGTGTAGATACCTATGCCGCGATGAGGCCGGTGCAGACCACCTCAATTCAATGCTTGTACTCCGGCCTCTCAGCCAGCCCCACCTTCAAGAAATCCACCAGCTTCCTCACCTTCGGCGACAAATGCCGCTGCTGCGGATACAGCGCCCACACCGCAGTATTCGGCGGTTGATGAGCCTCCAGCAACGACACCAACGCCCCACTGTGCAGATGCTCCAGGACGTAGTAATCCGGCAACTGGCACAAGCCCATGCCTTGCAACGCCGCATCCAGCACCGCTTGCCCACTGTTGCAGCGCCAATTGCCTTGCACACGCTGGGAAAATTCCCGCCCATCCTGGGCCATTTGCCAGATATCCGAGCTGCCAATCAGGCAGTTATGCCGGCTCAACTCCGACAAGCTGTGTGGCCGACCGTACCGTTTGAGGTAGGAGGGCGACGCACACAGGTACATGCGTCGAGGTGCCAGGCGGCTGGCAACCATGCGTGAGTCTTGCAAACGTCCCAGGCGGATGGCCAGGTCGAGGCCTTCGTGGACCAGGTCCAGTGAGCGATTGGTCAACTCGATGTCCACGCGCAGTTGCGGATAGTGCGCCATAAAGCGTGTCACCAGCGGCACGATAAAACGCTCGCCATAAGCCACGGCGCAGGTCATGCGCAACATGCCCTTGGGTTCGCTGGTCAGGTCGCCCACCGCCCGCAGCGCTTCCTCGCGACCGTCCTGCAGACGTTGGCAGTGTTGCAGGAAGGTCTGGCCGGCTTCGGTCAGCGTCACCTTGCGTGTGCTGCGGTACAGCAATCGGGTTTGCAGGCGTTCTTCCAGACGCGCCACTTGCCGGCTGACGTGGGAGGACGATACCCCCAGTCGCTCGGCCGCCGCCGTGAACTGGCTGCATTCGGCCACCGCGACAAACTCGTCAATGCCTTCCCAGCGGTTCTCCAGCATGCTGATTGTCCCTATATGGCAATAATGTTTTGCTTTTGCCTGGATTATTCATCAATGGGCGATGTTTTACACTCACGGCCTCAGTTTTTAACCCGATGGAGAAACCCGGATGATCAAGTCCCGCGCCGCCGTAGCCTTCGAAGCCAAGAAGCCCCTTGAGATTGTTGAAGTGGATGTCGCCATGCCCAAGGCTGGCGAGGTGCTGCTGCGGGTGGTCGCGTCCGGCGTGTGCCACACCGACGCCTACACCTTGTCGGGTGCAGACCCGGAAGGCATTTTCCCGTCGATCCTGGGCCATGAAGGCGGCGCAGTGGTGGAAGCCATCGGCGAGGGCGTGACCTCGGTCGCTGTGGGCGATCACGTGATCCCGCTGTACACCCCGGAATGCGGCAAGTGCAAGTTCTGCCTGAGTGGCAAGACCAACCTGTGCCAGGCCATTCGCGCGACTCAGGGCAAGGGCTTGATGCCGGATGGCACCACGCGTTTCTCCTACAAGGGCCAGCCGATTTTCCACTACATGGGCACCTCGACGTTCTCCGAGTACACCGTGCTGCCGGAAATCTCCGTGGCCAAGATTCCTAAAGAAGCGCCGCTGGAAAAAGTCTGCCTGCTCGGTTGCGGTGTCACCACCGGCATCGGTGCGGTGATCAACACCGCCAAGGTCAAGCCGGGCGATACCGTGGCCGTCTTCGGCCTGGGCGGCATTGGGCTGTCGGCGATTATCGGCGCGGTCAAGGCCAAGGCCGGTCGCATCATCGCCATTGATATCAACCCGGCCAAGTTCGAAATCGCCAAGCAACTGGGCGCCACTGATTGCATCAACCCGAAAGACTACGATCGCCCGATCCAGGACGTGATTGTCGACCTGACTGATGGCGGCGTGGACTTTTCCTTCGAGTGCATTGGCAATGTGCAACTGATGCGTGCGGCTCTTGAGTGCTGCCACAAAGGCTGGGGCGAATCGGTGATCATCGGTGTGGCCGGTGCTGGCCAGGAGATCGCTACACGTCCGTTCCAACTTGTCACCGGGCGCGTCTGGCGTGGTTCAGCGTTTGGTGGCGTGCGCGGTCGTACCGAATTGCCAAGCTACGTGGAAATGGCCCAGACCGGCGAAATTCCGCTGGATACCTTCATCACCCACACCATGGGCCTGGAAGATATCAACAAAGCGTTTGACCTGATGCATGAAGGCAAGAGCATTCGTACCGTCATTCACTTCTGAGGTCGGCCATGAGTCTGGAAAACCTGTCATGCCAGAAGAGCTTCGGCGGCTGGCATAAACGTTACAAGCATCATTCCGATGTGCTGGGTTGCGACATGACCTTTGCCGTCTACCTGCCGCCGCAAGCAGAGCAGGGCGGCAAGCTGCCGGTGCTGTATTGGCTGTCCGGGTTGACCTGTACTGACGAAAACTTCATGCAGAAGGCCGGCGCCCAGCGCATGGCCGCCGAACTGGGCTTGATCATCGTCGCGCCGGACACCAGCCCCCGCGGCCTCGGCGTGCCGGGCGACCCGGACAATGCCTGGGACTTCGGCCTCGGCGCGGGCTTCTACCTCAATGCCACCCAGGAACCCTGGGCCAAGCACTATCGGATGCATGACTACGTGGTGCAGGAATTGCCGGCATTGGTAGAGGCGCATTTCCCTGCCTCCGATAAGCGCGGTATCAGCGGCCACTCCATGGGCGGTCACGGTGCGCTGGTCTGCGCATTGCGCAACCCTGGACGTTACCTGTCGGTGTCGGCGTTTTCGCCGATCAACAACCCGATGGACTGCCCGTGGGGCCAGAAAGCCTTTTCCCGTTATTTGGGGGAAGAGCGTTCGAAATGGCGCGAATGGGATGCCTGCGTGCTCATCAGCGAAGCCTCGGAAAAGTTGCCGCTCTTGGTGGACCAAGGCGATCGCGACGATTTCCTCGCGGTTCAGCTCAAGCCCGAAGCCTTGCAGCAAGCGGCCAAAGCAGCCAACCATCCGCTGGAACTGCGCCTGCAGCCTGGCTACGACCACAGCTACTTCTTCATCGCCAGCTTCATCGAAGACCATTTGCGCCATCATGGTCGTGCTTTGCTCGGTTAATCCGAGGCAAAAGTAGGTAGAATCACGCCCTGAATTAAATCGGGGCGTTTTTTTATGCGTATTGGCCACGGCTACGATGTGCACCGTTTCGCTGAAGGCGATTTCATCACCCTGGGCGGTGTGCGCATTGCACACCACCATGGGTTGCTGGCTCATTCCGACGGCGACGTGGTCTTGCACGCCTTGAGCGATGCTTTGCTCGGCGCGGCGGCATTGGGCGATATCGGCAAGCACTTTCCGGACACCGATCCCACCTTCAAGGGCGCGGACAGTCGTGTGTTGCTGCGCCATGTGGTCGGCCTGATCCACGCCAAGGGCTGGAAGGTCGGCAACGTCGATAACACCATCGTCGCCCAGGCGCCAAAAATGGCCCCCCATATCGAAGCGATGCGCACAGCGATCGCCGCAGACCTGCAAATTGAATTGGATCAAGTCAACGTGAAAGCCACCACCACCGAAAAGCTCGGGTTTACCGGTCGTGAAGAGGGCATCGCAGTGCACTCCGTCGCCTTGTTGCTGCGCGCATGAACGACCTGCAACTGCTGGGCCCGCGGGCCTATGGCGAGGCCCTGGGCAGCGCGGTACTGAAGGCCACGGCCGAAGACTTCCAGGTTGATGAGGTGCTGGACATCCCGCTGACCGGCGACGGCGAGCACCTGTGGCTGTGGGTGGAAAAGCGCGGCTTGAACACCGAGGAGGCCGCACGGCGTATCGCCAAGGCTGCTGGCGTACCGTTGCGCACCGTCAGCTATGCCGGGCTCAAGGACCGTCAAGCCCTGACCCGTCAGTGGTTCAGCGTGCAATTGCCCGGCAAGGCCGACCCGGACATGAGCGGCGCAGAAAACGACACCCTCAAGATCCTGAAAACTGCGCGTCACAAACGCAAGTTGCAGCGCGGTGCCCATTCGGCCAACGGCTTCACCTTGCGCCTGACCCAACTGGCCGGCGACACCGCTGCCATCGACGCACGTCTGCAGTTGATTGCGCGGCACGGCATCCCCAATTACTTCGGCACCCAGCGTTTTGGCCACAACGGCGGCAACGTGGTGGATGCTCGCGAGTGGGCTGCCCGCAAGGCCCTGCCCGAGCAGCGCAACGTGCGCTCGCGCTTGCTGTCCACGGCTCGCAGTTACCTGTTCAACAAAGTGTTGGCGGCCCGCGTCGCCGACGGTTCATGGCAGCGAGCCCAAGTCGGCGATCTGCTGGCGTTTACCGACAGTCGCAGTTTTTTTCCGGCCGGGGAAGCTGAGTGCAGTGACCCGCGCCTGGCGATCCTGGACCTGCATCCCACCGGCCCGCAGTGGGGCGAAGGTGATTCGCCGGCGAAAGGTCTTACGTACGAGCTGGAACAATCTGTCGTCGCTGGCGAAGCAGACCTACGTGATTGGCTGGTGAAGGCGGGAATGAGCCAGGAACGTCGCATTCTGCGACTGCCCATTGGCGGGTTGACGTGGCATTATCCCGGGCCTGACATTCTGCAATTGGAATTCGTCCTGCCGGCCGGATGCTTCGCCACTGTCTTGGTGCGCGAGCTTGTTGATCTGGTGCCGGTGGGGCAGACGGACAGCCCATGCGTATTCTGATATCAAACGATGACGGTGCCACCGCACCCGGTCTTGCCGCGCTCCATGCTGCGCTGCAGGATTACGCCGAGTGCGTGGTGGTTGCCCCCGACCAGGACAAGAGCGGCGCCAGCAGTTCGCTGACGCTCGACCGTCCGCTGCATCCGCGGGTCCTGGCCAATGGCTTTATCAGCGTTAACGGCACCCCCACCGACTGCGTGCACCTGGCAATCAACAGTTTGCTGGAGCACCAGCCAGACCTGGTGGTCTCGGGGATCAACCTGGGCGCCAACCTGGGTGACGACGTGCTGTATTCCGGCACCGTGGCGGCGGCCCTCGAAGGGCGCTTCCTGGGCCGAACCGGCTTTGCCTTTTCCTTTGCTTCGCGGCAACTGGATAACCTGGCGACGGCGGCCTACTACGCGCGCAAGTTGGTGGAGGCCCATGCTTCCCTGGACCTGCCGCCGCGTACGGTACTCAACGTCAATATCCCCAACCTGCCCCTCGACCATATTCGCGGCATCCAACTCACGCGCCTGGGCCATCGCGCCCGTGCGGCGGCGCCCTTGAAGGTGGTCGACCCACGCGGCAAGGAAGGCTATTGGATCGCCGCGGCCGGCGACGCCGAAGATGGCGGCGAGGGCACGGACTTTCATGCGGTGATGCAAGGCTATGTCTCCGTTACCCCGTTGCTGTTTGATCGCACCTTCAGTGATGCCTTCAGTGGCCTTGATGGCTGGCTGGAGGGACTGCGTTGATGGCTCGTGAACAAGACGACCTGTTGCGCCGTGGCATCGGGATGACCTCCCAGCGCACCCGGGAGCGGTTGATCCAGCGCCTGTATGAAGAAGGCTTGTCCAACGCGCAGGTGCTGGAAGTGATCCGGCGCACGCCGCGGCACCTGTTTGTCGATGAAGCCCTGGCGCATCGTGCCTATGAAGACACGGCGTTGCCCATCGGTCACAACCAGACCATCTCTCAGCCTTACATGGTCGCGCGCATGAGCGAGCTGCTGCTGGCGGCGGGGCCTTTGGACAAGGTGCTGGAGATTGGCACCGGCTCCGGCTACCAGACGGCCGTGCTGTCGCAATTGGTAGAGCGGGTGTTTTCGGTCGAGCGCATCAAGGTGCTGCAGGACCGGGCCAAAGAGCGTCTGGTGGAGCTGAACCTGCGCAACGTGGTATTTCGCTGGGGCGATGGCTGGGAGGGCTGGCCGGCGCTGGCGCCCTACAACGGTATCATCGTCACCGCCGTGGCCACCGATGTGCCGCAAGCCTTGCTGGATCAATTGGCACCTGGCGGGCGGCTGGTCATCCCGGTGGGCTCCGGCGAAGTGCAACAGTTGATGCTTATTATCCGCGAGGACGAAGGCTTTTCCCGGCATGTACTCGGTGCCGTGCGTTTCGTTCCCTTGCTCAACGGCCCGCTGGCCTGATCATTTATTCGCGCACAGTGAATTCTGTAAGCGGGGATGTGTCTTACGGCGGGGTCTATTGAATCAACATGCCTGGCAGCCACGATTAAACATGATGAATTTTTCCTTTCAGTCATGTGCCAGTAAAAAGCCAATGCCCAGTTATACTTGCGTCATATTTCAAGCCTGATCCAGGCGTTAACGTTCAGCCACCACAAAGGGAGCGGCGGGTGAGTCTCACAGGTCCTGCGCAGCGAATGAGTAAAACAAGCTTTCAGCGACTGGTGCTTGGCCTTGTCTTGAGTTCCTTATTGGCAGCCTGCTCGAGCACGCCATCCGGCGGTGCGCGGGTCGTTGACCGTACCAACGCAACCCCCCAAAGGCCCACGGTGACCACCGGTCAATACGTGGTGCGCAAAGGCGACACCCTGTTTTCGATTGCCTTTCGTTATGGCTGGGACTACAAGGCGCTGGCCGCCCGTAACAACATTCCTGTGCCGTATACGATCCATCCAGGGCAGACCATTCGTTTCGATGGTCGCTCAGGTTCTGCACCTACGGCAGTTGTGACAAAGTCGGGTTCTTCGCCATCGTCCTCGAGCAAGACCACCATCATCACTCGGCCTGCAGGCAGCGCCACGCCTACGGTTGCGAGCAAGCCGGCACCCGCGCCGTTGCCACCTGCCGGGCCTGCGCCGACCGGTTGGGGATGGCCCTCAAACGGAGTGTTGATTGGAAAATTCTCTTCAAACGGTAGTTTGAATAAAGGCATTGATATCGCCGGGGATTTGGGACAGCCTGTTTTAGCTGCGTCTGATGGGACAGTGGTGTACGCCGGGAGTGGTTTGCGGGGCTACGGCGAGCTGGTCATCATCAAACACAGCGATACCTACGTCAGTGCCTACGGTCATAACCGCAGGTTGTTGGTTCGGGAGGGGCAGCAGGTCAAGGTCGGACAGACGATTGCCGAAATGGGGTCAACGGGCACAGACCGGGTGAAACTGCACTTTGAGATTCGCCGCCAAGGGAAGCCTGTAGATCCGCTGCAATTCCTGCCCCGTCGTTGATGTGTTGCACAGCCTGTTCCCTCACGTAGAAGGAACAGGCTCCAGCGTTGCCAAGGATAGAGGCGTCGCTTGAGCTTGAGGTCGAACTCACCAAAGGACTATAACAATGGCTCTCAGTAAAGAAGTGCCGGAGTTTGACATCGACGATGAGGTTCTCCTTATGGAGGCCGGTATCGATTTGGAAACGATGTCAGATAATGAAGGGGTATCACCACCTTCAGTTCGCACCAAATCCAAGAATGCTGCCGCATTGAAGCAGCACAAGTACGTTGACTACACGCGGGCGCTCGACGCGACCCAGCTGTACCTCAATGAAATCGGCTTTTCCCCTCTATTGACCCCCGAAGAAGAAGTCCATTTTGCGCGTCTGTCGCAGAAGGGCGATCCGGCTGGGCGTAAGCGCATGATTGAAAGCAACCTGCGCCTGGTGGTGAAAATCGCCCGACGCTATGTCAATCGTGGGCTGTCCCTGCTGGACCTGATCGAGGAGGGCAACCTGGGCTTGATCCGGGCTGTGGAGAAATTCGACCCTGAGCGGGGCTTCCGTTTCTCTACCTATGCCACCTGGTGGATTCGCCAGACCATCGAACGGGCGATCATGAATCAGACCCGCACGATCCGGTTGCCGATCCATGTGGTCAAGGAGCTCAACGTCTACCTGCGGGCGGCGCGTGAGCTGACGCAAAAACTCGATCATGAACCTTCGCCTGAAGAGATCGCCAACCTGCTGGAAAAACCGGTAGGGGAGGTCAAGCGCATGCTAGGCCTTAACGAGCGTGTGTCTTCGGTGGATGTCTCGCTGGGGCCGGATTCGGATAAAACCCTGCTGGACACCCTGACCGATGACCGTCCGACGGATCCTTGCGAGCTGTTGCAGGACGATGATCTTTCCCAAAGTATTGACCAGTGGCTGTCAGAGCTCACGGACAAGCAGCGTGAAGTGGTGATTCGCCGCTTCGGCCTGCGCGGCCATGAGAGCAGCACCCTGGAGGATGTGGGCCTGGAGATTGGCCTGACCCGTGAGCGGGTGCGGCAGATCCAGGTAGAGGGCCTCAAGCGCTTGCGCGAGATCCTGGAGAAGAATGGCTTGTCGAGTGAGTCGTTGTTCCAATAACGATTGGTAGGGCAGCGATGACAAAACGCCCGATGCATGTGAATGCACCGGGCGTTTTGCTGTGCCCTGATCGTTCCCATGCTCTGCGTGGGAATGCAGCCCTGGACGCTCGGCGTCCCAAAGCGCGACGCCGAGCGTCACAAGAGGCGTTCCCACGCAGAGCGCGGGAACGATCAGGCATCCCGAAATCCAGGCATAAAAAAACCCCGCTTTTAAGGGCGGGGTTTTTTCGACTAAGTCAGTACAAGTTAGATAACTTGAACTTCTTCAGCTTGCATGCCTTTCTGACCGCGGGTAGCGATGAAAGAAACCTGTTGGCCTTCTTTCAGGCTTTTGAAGCCGTCGGATTGGATAGCTTTGAAGTGAACGAACAGGTCGTCACCGGATTGTGGAGTGATGAAGCCGAAGCCTTTTTCATCGTTGAACCACTTAACGGTACCAGTTTGGCGATTAGACATGGTGTATCTCCTTGGACAAAGTTAACTGCGACTCAGGAAAAGCCCTGGCCGAGACTGAGTGCAAAGAGCAGGAAAAATTCTTGGAGATGGTTGGATCGAAATTCAACATATCGTGTAGAGATTCTCAGTGACACAAGCAGCACAGTGGCGCCACCTTAACCCTTTTTCCGGAACGTGCCAATGGTATTTCCGAAGGTTTCTCTATTTTCGTGACTGGCGGTGGTATTTACAGTCATTGATGCCGGCCATCCGGGCCCCGGCTACGCTGGCTGCGGCTTATAGCTGGCGGTGCATTCATCAAGAAAACCCGTGCGGCCTTTGAACCCCAACGCCGGCCCCGGTAAGATGGCCCACAGATTTTTTTCGCCTCGCTATTCAGGACACCGCCATGAGCATCAAATCGGACAAGTGGATTCGCCGCATGGCGCAGGAACACGGCATGATCGAGCCGTTCGTCGAACGCCAGATTCGTGGCGAAGGCGACGAGCGCGTGATTTCGTACGGCGTTTCCAGCTATGGCTACGACGTGCGTTGCGCCGATGAATTCAAGGTGTTCACCAACATCAATTCGGCGATCGTCGATCCGAAAAACTTCGACGAAAAGAGCTTCGTCGACGTCAAGAGCGACGTGTGCATCATCCCGCCCAACTCTTTCGCCCTGGCGCGCACCGTGGAGTTCTTCCGTATTCCTCGCGACGTGCTGACCATCTGCCTGGGTAAAAGCACCTACGCCCGCTGCGGCATTATCGTCAACGTCACGCCGCTTGAGCCTGAGTGGGAAGGCCACGTGACCCTGGAATTCTCCAACACCACCACTTTGCCGGCGAAAATCTACGCCAACGAAGGCGTGGCACAAATGCTGTTCTTGCAGTCCGACGAGGCCTGTGAAGTGTCCTACAAAGACCGTGCGGGCAAGTATCAGGGCCAACGCGGCGTCACTCTCCCACGCGCTTGATCTAAAGCTCCTACGGGCAAAGGGAATTTGTCTGCAGAAAGTGACTCTATCTAGGTGTACTGCTTCGGCGCGTGTGAAACGCGCCGGGCCATACTTGAGGAGTACCCTATGAAGATCGACCCGCGAATCAGCGCAGAACTCGCCCGGCTTGAACCCAACCAGATTGGTGTTCTGGCCTGGTCCCTGATGGCCAACCCCGCGCACGGGGGCGGCATCCCCGGTCAACCTGAACCTGATTACCCGCAGCCTACCGAGCCGGGTGAGCCGACCTTACCGGACGAGCCACCACCCGCGCCTGTTGCCTGATACCTGAGCGGGCCTTATCGATTCATTGAATCGGCCAGACTTGGTGATCGCCGATCACAAAGATTCGCTGGTCCTGGGCCTGCTCCACGGCATAACCCCCTGTAAACGCGCCAAAGGCTGGCAGCAGGCTAACCTGAGCGCCAATCTGGAAGCACGGCAAGCGCAGCCGTTGGCGCCCTTTGCCTCGCAGGTGGTACACCGGATGCACATGCCCCGCCAGTACATGGTGGCTGACGTGTGCCTCTGGCTCATGCTGCAAGGCGAAAGGGCCCATTAGCAGGGGCTCGGGGACCACCTCAATGGCCAAATCCAGCGGTGGGTCGCCGGCACGTTTGTCGTGATTGCCGCGAATCAGAGTCAAGGCCAGTGTGCGATTGCGCTCACGCCAGGCTCGAAGTGCGTTCAGGGTGCCGCTGGCGTGAGAGCCGGGACCGTGCAGGAAATCGCCGAGAAAGATCAACTGCGCGCAGGGCAGGGCCGTTAACAGCCTGTTCAAGCGTTCTAGGTTGGCCGTAGTCGTGCCCTGTGGCACCGGTTGCCCCAGGCTGCGATAGGCCGACGCCTTGCCAAAATGCGCATCGGCAATCAATAGGCATCGACGTGCGGGCCAATACACGGCCTTGTCCGGCAATAGCCATAGCTCTTCGCCTTCCAGCATCAGTGGGTAATGCATCAGCCTTGCCCTTTGTCGGCGACTTTTTCCAGGTCCTTCACCATCCGCGCGATGCGCTCCGAAAGCTTTTCCGAACTCATGCTTTCGCGCATCCGTTCTACCAGCAGCGGGAATGCCAGGGGTGTGGGCCGCTGGATCGTGTGCAGGTCCAGCCTCAGCGTCGACAGATGATTCAGCGTGTGTTCCAGCCGGCGAATATCCAATTCATCACGCAGAACTTCTTCACCGGCCTGGGCCAGCAGCAGGTTCTGCGGGTCATATTGCTTGAACACCTCAAAGAACAAGCCGCTGGAAGCCTGCACTTGTCGCGTGCTTTTCGGCGCGCCGGGATACCCGGCAAATACCAGCCCGGCGATTCGCGCAATCTCGCGAAAGCGGCGCAGGGCCAGTTCGCCGGCATTGAGGCTGGCGATCACGTCAGCCAGCAGGTCTTGGGGGCTCAGCAACGTAACGTTCAACAACTGGGGCCACTGCACCTCGGTGGCGCTCAACAGCTCCAGGCCATAATCATTCACCGCAATCGAGAAGGTCAGCGGCTGCTGTTTGCTGACCCGCCAGGCCAGCAAACTGGCCAAGCCCAGGTGTACCTGGCGGCCAGCGAAGGGGTAAAGGAACAGGTGCCAGCCTTCCCGCGACCGCAGGGTTTCAGCCAGCAAATGCTCACGGGTCGGCAGGCCGGACCAACGCAATTGGGTGTGCAGCAACGGTTGCACCGCCTGCATCTCCGGGCCGTCGAACTGCCCATGGGCGGCGGCATCAAAACGCTCGACTACCGCCTGGGCCAGTTCGTTGGAAAGGGGCATGCGCCCGCCATTCCAGCGTGGCACGGCGGCTTTTTTCGCGGTGCTGCGACGTACATAGGCGGTCATGTTTTCCACGCGCACCAGTTCCAGCAAGCGTCCGGCGAACAGAAACCCATCCCCCGGCTTGAGCCTTGCAATAAACCCTTCCTCGACACTGCCCAGGTTCTTGCCGCCGCCGCCCTTGCTCCAGAACTTGAGCTGGATACTGGCATCACTGACGATGGTGCCGACGCTCATGCGATGGCGGCGTGCGAGGCGTGCATCCGGGACACGCCAGATGCCGTGCTCATCGGGCTCCACGCGGCGGTAATCCGGATAAGCGGTGAGTGACAGGCCACCATGGCGCACAAACCCCAGGGCCCAGGCCCAATCCGCTTCGGTGAGGTCGCGATAGGCCCAGGCGCCGCGCACTTCGTCCAACAGTGCTGCCGGAGTAAACCCGCCGCCCAAGGCCATGCTGACCAAGTGTTGGACCAGCACATCCAGCGGCTTGTAAGGTGATTCCCGCGCTTCGATGTGCCGTTGGGCGATCGCATCCTGGGCGGCCGCGGCTTCCACCAACTCCAGGCTGTGGGTGGGCACCAGCGTTACCCGTGAGGGCCGCCCTGGCGCGTGGCCGGAACGCCCGGCGCGTTGCATCAACCGCGCTACGCCCTTGGCGGAACCAATTTGCAGCACCCGTTCCACCGGCAGGAAGTCCACGCCCAGGTCGAGGCTGGAGGTGCACACCACCGCCTTGAGTTGCCCGTCTTTCAACGCCCGCTCCACCCAGTCGCGGGTCTCGCGCGATAACGAACCGTGGTGCAGGGCAATCAAGCCGGCCCAGTCCGGACGCGCGTCCAGAATCGCCTGGTACCAGATCTCCGATTGCGCCCGGGTATTGGTAAATACCAGGCAACTGCTGCTGGCCTCTACCTCGGCGACCACCTGCGGCAACATCTTCAAACCGATATGCCCGGCCCAAGGAAAGCGCTCGGTGACGGGCGGCAGCAAGGTGTCGACCTTCAGTGCCTTGGCCGTTTGCCCCTGTACATTAATGCCGTCGCCCTGTGGGACCAGTACTTCCAAAGCGTGGGCCTGATTACCCAGCGTCGCGGAAATACCCCACACCATCAACTCAGGATGCCAGCGCCGCAAGCGTGCCAGCGCCAGTTGCAACTGCACGCCACGCTTATTGCCGATCAGTTCATGCCATTCATCCACGATGACCATGCGCAGGTGCGCCAGGCTGGTCTCACTGTCGGCGCGGGCCAGCATCAACGTCAGGCTTTCCGGGGTGGTGACCAGGGCGGTGGGTTGGCGACGGGTCTGGCGCGCGCGTTCACTGCTGCTGGTATCACCGGTGCGCAGGCCCACGCTCCAGGGAATCTGCAACGCCTCCAGTGGGGCTTGCAGGGCGCGTGCGGAGTCGGCGGCCAAGGCGCGCATCGGCGTGATCCACAGCACGGTCAGCGGCTCGGCAGGCGGTTTGCGTTTGCCTGTGACGGGCGGGCGGGTGATGGCGAAACGATTGAGGGCGGCAAACCAGAGGGCATAGGTTTTACCCGCCCCAGTGCTGGCATGCAGTAACCCCGACTGGCCGGCCTTGACCGCGGCCCATACCTCTTTCTGAAAGGCGAATGGCTTCCACCCTTGGGTGGCAAACCATTGCTTGGCGAAGTCGGGGTTTTTTGCCATGCGGCAGCGGACGCTCTGGAGGGGTTAGTTCAAAGACCCTTCAGGCACCGCCGACGTTCAACTGTAGGAGCGGGCTAGCCCGCGAAAAAGGCCCAGGCACGGTGTTTCTCCAGGTTGCCGGCGTTATCGTTGACGATTTTCGCGAGCAAGCTCGCTCCTACTTCAAGTTGCCGCTCAAAAATTGTTGCAGGCGTTCGCTCTTCGGATTGCCCAGCACATCCTCTGGCAGGCCTTGCTCCTCCACCCGGCCCTGATGCAGGAACAGCACCTGGCTTGAGACCTTGCGCGCAAAGCTCATCTCGTGGGTCACCATGATCATGGTGCGGCCTTCCTCGGCCAGGCCTTGGATCACCTTCAACACTTCGCCCACCAGCTCCGGGTCCAGGGCTGATGTGGGTTCATCGAACAGCATCACCTCCGGCTCCATCGCCAGGGCGCGGGCGATGGCGACGCGTTGTTGCTGGCCACCTGACAGGAACGCCGGGTATTGATCGGCCACGCGCGCCGGCAGCCCGACTTTGTCCAGGTAGCGGCGGGCGCGGTCCTCAGCGTCCTTTTTGCTGCAACCCAGCACACGCCGAGGGGCCATGGTGATGTTTTCCAGCACGCTCATGTGGCTCCACAAGTTGAAGTGCTGGAACACCATCGCCAGCCGCGTGCGCAGGCGTTGCAGCTCGGCATCGTCGGCCACGCGCATACCCTGGCGGTCGCTGACCATGCGGATCGCTTGGCCGTCCAGGGTCATGGCGCCATCGTTGGGGGTTTCCAAAAAGTTGATACAGCGCAGGAAGGTACTCTTGCCTGAGCCACTGGCGCCGATCAAGCTGATCACATCACCGGTCTTGGCCTTGAGCGACACACCTTTGAGCACTTGATTGTCGCCATAGCTTTTGTGCAGGCCTTCAACGGTCAGTTTGTACATGGGGCGTGCATCCTCAAGGCGAAAGTAGATAACCGCTGCGGTAGACCTGTGTGCCGGCGACATGGCAGATCACCATGCCGGCCGTGGCCATGCGGCGTAGCGAGCGGGCGTAAAGCAGCCCGGCGTGCTGGCAGTGCACAGGCGTTACGCGGTCTGTAATGGGGTCGATGATGTCGGCGACCCATTGCCCGGCCTCCAGGTATTCGCCTGGCAGAGCGTTGAATACCAGCAAGCCACCCACCGGGGTAGTCACCGGCTCCACCGCCGCCAGCGGCGTAGCCGGGTAGGCCAGGGCAGGCAAGGGGGCTGCATCGCCGTGAATGGCGCCGAAGTGGATCAAATAATCAATGATGGCCTGGCAGTCCAGCGCGGCGAGGCCGTGGTTGACATCGCCCTGGCCGCGCAATTCGACGGTCACTGACAAGCTGCCCATGGGGATCGGGTAGCGTTCGCCGAAGCGTTGCTGCAATTGCCACCACACCAGGGTGAAACATTCGTCAAAAGACTGCCCGCCGGAATCGGTAGCCAACAGGTTGGCCTCCGAGCCCAGGTAGCGCGCCAACGGCTCTACCTGTGGCCAGGCTTCGGGCGTGGTGTACAGGTGCGCCACGGCTTCGAAGTCGCAATGCAGGTCCAGCACCACGTCGGCATCACAGGCCAGGCGTTGCAACACCAGGCGTTGGGAGTGCAACTGGGTCTGAGCGGTGTGCGCGGCCAAGGCGTGGGACAGTGCGCTGCGGATCAATTGGGCATTGCGCTGGGGATCATCGCCCAGCAGGTCTTCGACCTGGTTGCCGACGTCTTCGCTGAGATCGACGAACAGGCGATTGAAGTTCTGCCCGCTTTCCAGTTCGTAGCGGCCCAAGGGGATGTCCATCAACACCTGTTCCAGGCCCACCGGGTTGGCGACCGGCACCAGCACGATTTCGCTGCGCAAGCGCCCGGCCGTTTCAAGTTCTGCCAGGCGTGCCTTCAGGTGCCAGGCCACCAGCATGCCCGGCAATTCATCGGCATGCAGGGAGGACTGGATGTACACCTTGCCTTCGGGCTGCTGCGGGCCGAAGTGAAAACTGTGGATCTGCCGCGCCGTGCCGGGCACCGGCGCGATCAGGTCATGTAGCTGGTGGCGCATGCAAACTCCTTAGTGGCTCGGCCCGAGAAAGGCCAGCCAACGACGTTCCGCCAGGCGAAACAGACCGACCAGGGCGAAGGTCACCGTCAGATAGATCAGTGCGGCAATGCCGAATGACTGGAAGGTCATGAAGGTGGCGGAGTTGGCATCCCGCGCAACCTTGAGGATGTCCGGGATCGTTGCGGTAAAGGCCACCGTGGTTGAGTGCAGCATCAGGATCACTTCGTTGCTGTAGTAGGGCAACGAGCGTCGCAACGCCGAAGGCATGATCACATAGGCGTACAGCTTCCAGCCGCTGAGGCCGTAAGCCTTGGCCGCCTCGACTTCGCCGTGGGCCATGCTGCGGATCGCCCCGGCGAAAATCTCGGTGGTGTAGGCGCAGGTGTTGAGGGCGAAGGCCAGGAGGGTGCAGTTCATTGCGTCGCGAAAGAACGCATCCAGCACCGGTTGTGCCCGCACGGCGGCAAGGCTGTAGATGCCGGTGTAGCAGATCAGCAGCTGGATATAGAGCGGCGTACCGCGAAACAGGTAGGTGTAGAACTGCACGGGCCAACGCACCAGGCGCTTGCGCGAAACGCGGGCGATGGACAGTGGGATCGACACCAGAAAGCCGATCACCAGCGAGGCACTGAGCAACCACAAGGTCATGGCCAGGCCGGTGATGTGCTGGCCGTCGCTATAAAGAAAGGGGCGCCAGTATTCCTGCAATAGCTCGATCATCGCACTGCCTCCCGGGCGCCTGCGGAGTAGCGACGTTCAAGTCGGCGCAAGACAAAGTTTGAGGCGCTGGTGATCAACAGGTAGATCAGCGCCGCCAGCACCAGGAAATAAAACAGTTGATAGGTGCTCTTGCCAGCGTCCTGGGCGGCTTTTACCAGGTCTGCCAGGCCGATGATCGACACCAGTGCGGTGGCCTTGAGCATCACCATCCAGTTATTGCCGATGCCCGGCAGCGCAAAGCGCATCATCTGCGGGAAGGTCACGTAGCGAAACCGCTGCCCGCGCTTGAGCCCGTAAGCGGTGGCGGCTTCGAGTTGGCCGCGGGGCACGGCGAGAATCGCGCCGCGAAAGGTTTCGGTGAAATACGCCCCGTAGATAAAGCCCAGGGTGATCACCCCGGCGCTGAACGGGTCGATCTCGATGTATTCCCATTCCATAAAGTCGGTAAAGCCGCTGAGCCAGGTTTGCAGGCTGTAGAAAATCAGCAGCATCAGCACCAGGTCGGGTACACCGCGAATCAGGGTGGTGTAGAGCTGGGCGGGGATACGCACAATGGCCAGGCTGGACAGTTTGGCGCTGGCGCCGAGCAGGCCCAGCAAGACGCTGACGGCCAGGGACAGCACCGACAACTTGATGGTCATCCAGGTGCCTTGCTGCAACAGCGGGCCGAAACCCTTCAGGCTGAATGCGCTCAGCCCGAGGGTTTGCAACAGATCTTCGAACATAAATCAGGACCTATGGCGATAAAAAAGCGCCCCACCTGAAGCAGGGCGCCCCAGGCATTATTTGCCGCTGTACAGGTTCAGATCGCCAAAGTGTTTCTTCTGGATAGTGGCGTAGGTGCCATCATCGTGTAACGCTTTGATACCTTTATCCAAAAGCGCCTTGAGTTCAGTGTTACCTTTTTTGATACCGACGGCGGTTTTCGACGGCAGCAGCGGGTCGTCGATCGCGGCGCTCACTTCATAGCCGGCACCGGCTGGCGACTTGAGAAAGCCCAGTTCGGCTTGCAGCATGTCCTGCACAGAAGCGTCGAGGCGCCCGGAGGTCAGGTCGGCGTACACCTGGTCCTGGTTGGCGTAAGCCTTGGTGGTCACCCCGGCTTTATCCAGTACGGCCTTGGCGTAGGCTTCCTGGATGGTGCCTTGCTCGTAACCCACGGATTTGCCCTTGAGAGAGTCTGGCGTCGAATAGCCAGCGCCTTTCTTGAACACCAGCGAAGTCGGGCCAGAGAACAGCTCGGTGGAGAAGTCGATGGCCTTCTCGCGCACTGGGGTCACGGTCATCGACGAAATCACGCCATCGAATTTATTGGCTTTCAGGCCCGGGATCATGCCGTCGAAGTCACTTTCGACCCACTTGCACTTGACCTTCAGCTCCGCGCAGATCGCATTGCCCAGGTCGATATCGAAGCCCACCAGGCTGCCGTCGGCGGCCTTGGATTCGAACGGTGCGTAGGAAGGGTCGACACCAAAACGCAATTCCTTGTATTCCTTGGCCGTAGCAACACCAGCAGCCATGCACAGAGCCAGTGCAGAAAGGGTCAGCAATGCTTTTTTCATTAGGTAATCCCTGGAAACCAAGATAAGCGCTTGTGGCGCGATTAGGACTGTTACTGAACGGTGTCAGACCCATCACAAGTAGCAATTTCTGCACCATAGTTCCGGATGGGCTTTTTAAAAGGTGGGATAAGGCCGTTTCAAGTGTAGGCGGTGCCCGAAAGTGGGCATGGAATTTCCAGCGCACCATTGTGGAACTGTCGCTGATCAAAAGGTGGGAGCTGGCTTGCCTGCGATAGCGGTGGGTCAGTTGTTACATGGGGTAGCTGACTCACCGTCATCGCAGGCAAGCCAGCTCCTACAAGGGGCTGGATCAGGCCAGCAAGTCTTGTAGCGTGGCCAGGTTGTCCGCTTCATCCACCGCCTTATCCTGGCGCCAGCGCAGCATCCGCGGAAATCGCACCGCAATCCCGCTCTTGTGCCGCTTGGACAGGGCAATCCCTTCAAAACCCAGCTCAAACACCATGCTCGGCGTCACGCTGCTGACCGGGCCGAACTTCTCCACCGTGGTTTTGCGCACAATGGCGTCGACCTTGCGCATTTCCTCGTCGGTCAGCCCGGAATACGCCTTGGCGAACGGCACCAGGGTGCGCTCGCTGCCCGGTGGGCCGTCCCATACGGCGAACGTGTAGTCACTGTAGAGGCTGGCGCGCCGGCCATGGCCGCGCTGGGCGTAGATCAACACGGCGTCGACGCTGAAGGGGTCGACCTTCCACTTCCACCACAGGCCCATGTCTTTGGTGCGGCCCACGCCGTAGAGGCCCTTGCGATCCTTGAGCATCATGCCTTCCACCCCCAGGCTGCGAGAGGCTTCACGCTGTTCGGCCAAGGCTGCCCAGGTTTGGCCTTCCAGCAATGGCGAAGGCAATAACACCGGTTGGTTGCACGCCGCGATCACCTGTTCCAATTGGGTGCGACGTTCAGCCTGGGTGTGGTTGCGCCAGTCGTCGCCCTGATATTCCAGCAGGTCGTAGGCGAGCACCGCCACTGGCGCATCCTCTAGCACTTTTTTACTCAAGGTTTTGCGGCCAATGCGCTGTTGCAGCAGCGCGAAGGGTTGCACCGAGTCTTTCCACACCACGATTTCGCCATCAATCACCGTACCGTCGGGCAGGCCACTGACCAGGCTGTGGAGTTCAGGGAAACGTTCAGTCAGCAACTCTTCACCGCGAGACCAGACCCACAGGCGCCCCTCGCGCTTGACCAGTTGTGCGCGAATGCCATCAAACTTCCATTCCACCTGCCAGTCGGCGGGCGAACCGAGCAGGGTGTCGAATTGCTCCACCGGTTGCGCCAGCCCGTGAGCCAGAAAAAACGGATAGGGCTGCCCGCCACGTTGCGCGTGTTCGTCGGATGATTCGGCGGCGATCAGCTTGAGGTAGCCTTCGGCTGTCGGACGGTTCGACAGGTCGGTGTAGCCCACCAGCCGCTGCGCCACGCGCTTGCTGTCGAGGTCGGCCATGGCAGCGAGGGCGCGGGTCACCAGCAGTTTGGACACCCCGACGCGGAAGCTGCCGGTGATCAATTTGATGCACACCATCAGGCTCGGTTGGTCCAGTTGCGCCCACAGCGCTGGCAGCCGGTCTGCCAGGTCCATGGGCGGCAGACCGCGCAGGGGCAGGAGTTTTTCTTCCAGCCATACGGCCAAGCCGTCTTCGGAGGTGTAGGTGGATTCTGGCAGGAGCAGGGAGATGGTCTCGGCCAGATCTCCCACCGACTGGTAGCTCTCTTCGAACAGCCAGGGTTCGATACCGGCCGCTTCGGTGGCCATGTCCCGTAGCAGACGTGTCGGCACCAATTGCCGGGGCCGCCCGCCGCTAAGAAAGTACACAGCCCAGGCCGCATCGGCCGGCGGCGCCTGCAGGAAGTAGGCTTGCAGGGCGGCGAGCTTGGCATTGCTGGAAGTGGTGGCGTCGAGGTTGGCGTACAGCTCGGCGAAGGCTTTCATGCCGTGACCTCTTCTTCGTCATCGCCGTATTCGGTGCTGAAGCCTTGGGCATCCAAGCCCTTTTCCCGCAGGTGACGTACCAACACACCCACCGAACCATGGGTGACCATCACCCGGTGTGCGCCGGTTTGTTCGATGGCCCACAACAAGCCAGGCCAGTCGGCGTGGTCCGAAAGCACGAAACCACGGTCCACACCGCGCCGCCGCCGTGTACCGCGCAGGCGCATCCAGCCGCTGGCGAAGGCGTCGCTGTAGTCGCCAAAGCGGCGCATCCAGGTACTGCCACCGGCAGAGGGCGGGGCGATGATCAGGGCTTGGCGCAGCAGTGGGTCGGTCTTTTTGAAGTCGCCGGCATACAGCGTCTCGGGGATGTAGATGCCCGCTTCGCGGTACACCCGGTTCAACGGCTCGACGGCGCCGTGGCTGAGGATCGGGCCGATGCTGGCGTCCAGCCCATGGAGGATGCGTTGGGCCTTGCCGAAGGAGTAGCAGAACAACACGCTGGCTTTGCCGCTGGCGATATTGGCCTGCCACCAGTCATTGATCCCGGCAAAAATCTGCGCCTGGGGCTGCCAGCGGTAAATCGGCAGGCCGAAGGTGGATTCGGTGATAAAGGTGTGGCAGGGCACCGGTTCGAAGGGCGCGCAGGTGCCATCGGGTTCGACCTTGTAGTCGCCGGACGCCACCCAGACTTCGCCCTGGTATTCCAGGCGTACCTGGGCCGAACCCAGTACATGCCCGGCCGGATGAAAACTTAAGGTCACGCCGTGATGCACCAACCGTTCGCCGTAGGCCAGGGTTTGCAGGTTGATGTCCTGGCCCAGGCGCCAGCGCAGGATACCTTCGCCGGGGGCGGCGGCCAGGTAGTGTTGATTGCCGGTGCGGGCGTGGTCGCCGTGGGCGTGGGTGATGACTGCGCGTTCCACTGGGCGCCAGGGGTCGATGTAAAAATCACCGGCAGGGCAGTAGAGGCCTTCGGGGCGGGCGATGACGAGGTCCATGGGGTTGCCGGGGCGGTGGGCTTGTCAGTTATGAGGCGGGGCTGGGGGTAGAAGTTCTATTTGAATGCGGGCAGTGCAGATGTGGGCTTGCCTTCGATGTCGGCCTGAAAGCCAACACCTATCTACCTGACACCCCGCGATCCAACTGTGGGAGCTTGCTTGCCTGCGATGGCGGCCTGACAGCCGACGCCTATCTACCTGACACCCCACGATCTAAATGTGGGAGCTGGCTTGCCTGCGATGACGTCCTGACAGCCGACACCTATCTACCTGACACCCCGCGATCCAACTGTGGGGGG